>NZ_VOZA01000007.1:0-144887 GCF_013420015.1 Acinetobacter sp. YH12039
CGACTTAAAAAGCCGCCTACGCACGCTTTACGCCCAGTAAATCCGATTAACGCTCGCACCCTCTGTATTACCGCGGCTGCTGGCACAGAGTTAGCCGGTGCTTATTCTGCGAGTAACGTCCACTATCTTTAGGTATTAACCAAAGTAGCCTCCTCCTCGCTTAAAGTGCTTTACAACCAAAAGGCCTTCTTCACACACGCGGCATGGCTGGATCAGGGTTCCCCCCATTGTCCAATATTCCCCACTGCTGCCTCCCGTAGGAGTCTGGGCCGTGTCTCAGTCCCAGTGTGGCGGATCATCCTCTCAGACCCGCTACAGATCGTCGCCTTGGTAGGCCTTTACCCCACCAACTAGCTAATCCGACTTAGGCTCATCTATTAGCGCAAGGTCCGAAGATCCCCTGCTTTCTCCCGTAGGACGTATGCGGTATTAGCATCCCTTTCGAAATGTTGTCCCCCACTAATAGGCAGATTCCTAAGCATTACTCACCCGTCCGCCGCTAGAAATCGGTAGCAAGCTACCTATTCCCGCTCGACTTGCATGTGTTAAGCCTGCCGCCAGCGTTCAATCTGAGCCATGATCAAACTCTTCAGTTTAAAATCAATAGTACATATAGTGTACCAATCTTGGCTCATCAATTACTGACAAAAATTTGCTCAAATAAACTTCGAGTAATTTCTACCATCAATCAATGAAAATAATTTCGATCAATCAATCAGTAAAAATCCACACAAGTTGTTCTTCATAATCTCTTAATGATCTTCTTGCTGGTTCGTCACCAACAAGCTAGGTCGGCTATATTACTCTTTATTTCTAAAGAGTCAACCGGTAATTCAAATTATTTTTAAACTTTTTTTCTAAAACCCAACTTAATCAATTCAACCAAGTCATTGTTTTATCAGAAGTTTTAATCTTCATCACCGCCGATGGATGTGCATTCTACAGCATTTCACATTCGTTGCAACACCCTTTTTATGATTTATTTTACGCATGTCGCTTTTTTAAACACATAAACATTCTTTTGTATTATTATTGGGCTATATACGCCCTATTTCATATAATAAAACGTATATGCACCCAATTTTCATTCCATTTAATTTAAGACATTTTTGATTTCGTATGGTTGTTTTTAAAAAAACTGCCTATTTAATAATGGCGTGCTCCATTTCACCCTTATTATATGCAGCTCCCACAGCAAATATTTTCACAACCACTTTCTCTATTTTGAGTTATGCCAAGTGGGAAACCACTTCACCAAAATTTTGCGTGATTAATAATTCAAGTTTAGTCAATGATTTTAAAAAACTTGCGCCAACCCACAGCACTTATAAAATTACAGCCATCAATGTGAATGACATCAAATCCAGTCATTGCCAAGTTTTATTTTTTTCCAACCTAACAGCAAAAGAAGAACAAAACATTTTAAACAGCCATGTCAATTTCCCCGCCCTCTCTCTAAGCAGTAACAATAGTGAGTGTGAGTCCGGCAGTGCATTCTGTTTGTATAAAAAAAATCAGAGTTATTCGTTTAAAATTAATATGGAAAGTCTAACGCAGTCACAAATACATATTGATCCACGCGTTTTATTACTGGCGAAGTCATCGGAGTCAGCTGAATGAAACAACTCTATAACCCAATTACATTACACCAATTATTTACACGTTCGCAGCTCACCATCTTTGCTTTAACTTTTACGATTTGTTCTGCGATTTTTTTGGTGATTTCCACCTATACCATGCATACATATGCAAAAAACAGCTTAACGATTTTATCGAACGCGATAAACGAACGCGTTCAACCTGCTGTGGTCTTTAATGACCAAACAACGATGCGTCAAATTTTAAATGAATACACCCAACTGTATCCTATTCGCTCTATTGAAATTACAAACCATCAAAATGCATCGCTTGCTCATGCCGAGCAACAAGAAATTTCAACATTTTCCAGCCAAGCGATTTTGGATTATTTCTTTTTTAGCCAACCGATTCGTTTAGATATCCATCATGATCAGAAAAGTTATGGCGAACTGATCGTATATGGAAACTCTTCAGATTTAGTTAGTTTCTTCCATAAAATTTTGCTGGGTTTATTTTTAGGTTTTATTCTTTTATTGGCTACTGTGTTTTGGTCGGTGAACTCTGTTTATCAATACTTAATGCAATCCGTTCGCTCTATTGTTGAATCAGCTCAAACCATTAGTATTAAGAAAGATTATAAAATGCGGGTTTCAAACTCTGATATTCAAGAATTACACGCACTCAGTACCGCCTTTAATGGTTTACTTAGTGAAATTGAACAGTCAAATAAAAACTTAATTTCAGAAAATGACAAGCTAATTCATCTAGCACGTCATGATGCATTAACCCAATTACCAAATCGCAATTATTTTTATGAAAAGCTGTTTGAGCTATTTGACTTACAAGCGAACGCTGCTGTGTTCTTTGTCGATATTGAAAACTTTAAACATGTGAATGACCAATATGGTCACTTAGCTGGGGATGCAGTACTGCGTGCCTCATCATATTGTTTAAAACAAGCACTGCCAGATAATGCTTTCGTTGCGCGACTCGGTGGTGATGAATTTGCAATTATTATCAATCGTTTAAATTTCCTGACAGAACTCGAAGTCTTTTGTCACAAAATACATGAATGCTATGGTTCCACATTTGTTTATGAGCAACATAATATTGCATTACAAGCTAATATTGGTGTGGCACTGATCCAAAATGCGAAATCGCCAGAAGATCTAATCGCAGATGCGGATCGCGCCATGTATGATGCTAAACTTTCGAATAATCATTGGTGCATTGCACCACAACGCCCAACTCATAGGATTTGCTATGTTAAAGAACGCATTTAAAGTTTTATTTATACTTGCATTCACGGCCACTATGACAGCCTGCATGAGTTTAGGTAACTTAAGCTATAAACAAGCACGTATGCTTAAAAAAGAAGGTTTTGTCTTGACCAATGATGGTTGGACACTTGCCCTACCAGAACGACTTTTATTTGGTTTTGATGATTATCAAATACAACCTCACCAACAAGGCAAGTTAAATACACTCGCCACTCAACTGATTAAATATGACCTAAATAAAATTAAGTTTATTGGTCATACGGATAATGTTGGACAAGCCAATTACAACCAACAACTGTCAGAAAAACGTGCGCAAAGCGTCGCAAACGTCTTTTTAAAGCAAGGTTATAACAGTTCAAATATTCAAATTATTGGCCGTGGTGCTGAACAGCCGATGGTTTCCAATGACACCGAAACAAATCGTGCCATCAACCGTCGTGTAAATGTCACCATCATCCCCTAAATAGCGGAATTTGGAAAAGCCACCTTCAGGTGGCTTTTTTATTTTTTATAAATTTCAGGCATAAAAAAACCGCTAAATGCGGCATCTTTTTCATAGTATTGCTTTTGAGATAAATGGTCGGAGCAGTAGGATTCGAACCTACGACCCCCTGGTCCCAAACCAGGTGCACTACCAGGCTGTGCTATGCTCCGCTTTCAACTTTAAAAGTTGGGGTGAATGATGGGATTCGAACCCACGACAACCGGAATCACAATCCGGGGCTCTACCAACTGAGCTACATCCACCATCATGTTCTTGCTTGTGAATAACCAATATAACGCATTTTAAATTACAGGCATAAAAAAACCGCTGTATGCGGTATCTTTTATCGACCGTTTTCTTTGAGAAAATGGTCGGAGCAGTAGGATTCGAACCTACGACCCCCTGGTCCCAAACCAGGTGCACTACCAGGCTGTGCTATGCTCCGAATTGGGGTGAATGATGGGATTCGAACCCACGACAACCGGAATCACAATCCGGGGCTCTACCAACTGAGCTACATCCACCATCACAACAAGTTTCAGATTCTAGTATCAGAACACCATTATAATGGCGCGCCTGACAGGATTCGAACCTGTGACCATCCGCTTAGAAGGCGGATGCTCTATCCAACTGAGCTACAGGCGCATTACCGATGACATAGACTATCACGCGATTTTTGCCTTGAGAAATTGGTCGGAGCAGTAGGATTCGAACCTACGACCCCCTGGTCCCAAACCAGGTGCACTACCAGGCTGTGCTATGCTCCGTTTCATCTCAGCTTTCGCTGTATCGCATATCGTGCGGTACGGTGTGCATTCTAGGCGTGACGTTGATTAACGTCAACACCTATCTTCAAAAAAACATAAAAAATCATTTCAAGCGATTATTTATCAAGCACTTTAATCATTTTTCAAGCAAAAATTAACGTTTTAAACTGGCACTGAAATTCAACATCCGATCTAAAGGCAATTTAGCACGCTCAGCCAATGCCGGATCTACAAAAATTTCCTGATCGCCTTTTTGTAAAACTTCCAGAATGCCATCCAATTCATTCATCGCCATCCAAGGGCAATGCGCACATGAACGACAAGTCGCTCCCTCACCTGCCGTCGGTGCTTCGATGAGAATTTTATTTGGTACAGCTTGCTGCATTTTATAAAAAATACCACGATCTGTTGCCACGATTAAACGTTCGTGTGGCAAGGTTTGTGCAGCCTTGATCAATTGCGAGGTGCTACCGACGGCATCTGCAATATCCACCACAGATTCTGGTGACTCTGGATGCACCAAAACTGCTGCATCAGGATACAACGCTTTCATATTGGCAATACCACGCGCACGGAATTCTTCATGAACAATACATGCCCCATCCCATAGCAACATGTCTGCACCGGTTTTCTTTTGAATATAACGACCGAGATGCTGATCGGGTGCCCAAATAATTTTTTCACCTAAACTATCTAAATGCTCAACAATTTCAACTGCACAGCTCGAGGTGACCACCCAATCTGCACGCGCTTTCACTGCTGCCGAGGTATTGGCATATACTACAACTGTATAATCCGGATGTGCATCGCAAAATTTAGTAAATTCATCGACCGGACAGCCCAAATCAAGTGAGCATGTTGCCTCTAGAGTAGGCATCAGTACGGTTTTTTCAGGAGATAAAATCTTCGAGGTCTCCCCCATGAATTTCACCCCTGCAACCACCAACGTCGTTGCTTCATGATCCCGACCAAAACGTGCCATTTCAAGTGAATCCGAAACGCACCCACCTGTCAGTTCTGCTAGTTCCTGCACTTCAGGATCACAGTAATAGTGTGCAACAAGGACAGCGTTACGTTTTTTGAGTTCCGCTTTAATTAATTCAAACTTTTCAAGCTTTGCAGCTTCCGTTAAGTGATGCTCTTTAACATCGCCCAAACGATCCAAATGCGCTTGTACAATTGATTTTGCTTCATTTGCAATTAAGTTGTTTGCATTATTCATCACAACGTCTTCTCTACCCTTAATGCCTGCTACTACACAGGTGCTTCACAACTGACCCATAAATATGGCACTTGGCTATTTTTTACCGGTCATTAAAAAGTTCCACTTATAAAAAAGCCTCACAACGGAGGCTTTTCAAAAACATCAAATATCTTATGAACGATAATCTGCATTAATCTTGACATAGTCATACGACAGATCACAGGTATACACAGTATCTTGAGCACTGCCACGCCCTAAATCTACACGGATCGTGATTTCAGATTTTTCCATCTCCGCAGCCCCTGCTGCTTCGGTATAATCTGCTGCTGCGCCACCATCTTTACAGATTTGAACATCACCCAACCAGACCTGAATTTTTTCAACATCTAAGTTTGGCACACCGGCATAACCAATTGCTGCCAAAATACGACCCCAGTTTGGATCTGATGCGAAGATTGCAGTTTTAACCAACGGTGAATGTGCAATGCTATAAGCAATATCACAACATTCTTGAGTATCTGCACCGCCTTCTACCGCCACAGTAATAAACTTCGTCGCACCTTCACCATCACGAACAATGAGCTGTGCAAGACGTTTCATCACACGTGTTAACACGTCTAAAACAGCAGCATAACGTGAATCTGTTTCTGAAGTAATTTCTACGCCACCAGCTTGACCCGTTGCAATCAAAATACATGAGTCATTCGTTGAGGTATCACCATCCACCGTAATACGGTTAAACGACAGGTTAACTGTGGTTTTCAAAAGTTGTTGCACTAACTCACGACTAATGGGTGCATCAGTTGCTACATAACTCAACATGGTCGCCATATTTGGACGAATCATGCCTGCACCTTTAGAAATACCAGTCATGGTATACAGAACCCCATCTAGCTCAAACTGCTCAGATGCACCTTTAGGTGTGGTATCTGTGGTCATAATGCCTGTTGCCGCATCCAACCAAGCATCTTCTTGTAAACTATCTAATGCGGGTTGCAAGCCTTGAACCAAACGATCAATAGGTAATTGCTCGCCAATTACACCCGTTGAAAAAGGAAGGACTTCTGTATTTTGAACACCTGCCAGTTCCGCCAGTTTCGCACATGTCGCTTCAGCATTTGCCATACCGATTTTGCCAGTACCTGCATTGGCATTTCCGGTGTTAATCACTAAATAACGTGGATTACCTGCTAATAAGTGCGCTTTCGAAATATGAACCGGCGCTGCACAAAATGCATTTTGAGTAAAAACGCCTGCAACATTAGAACCTTCAGCAAATTCAAAAATGACAAGGTCACGTCGGTTCTGATAGCGCACATACGCTTCAGCCGAACCGATTTTTACACCTTTCACCACATGCATCTGTGGCATAGATACGTCACCAACTGCCATTTTTCAACGTCCAACTATATGAGTTATAAAAAATACAGCTTAGTGCAAAAACTATAAAAAATCGAGCAGAAGCACGGTTTTGCTGTAATTTTATTGTGGATTTCTTTTGCACATAAAAAAACCAGTCTTCCGACTGGTCTTTACCACTGTTCGTCGTAAATTAGTTACGCGCCAGCTGAGTTGCTTCATCAAGAAGCACTTGTTTCGCTTTTTGTTGACTCGCAGCAGAAAGTGCTGGGTTTTCAGCCACAATACGGTCAGCATTCGCCGCATTGGCTGCTGCAATTTTCGCAGTTTGCAATACGATCGGACGATTTGGATTGGCAAAGGTATAGCGAATACCCGTACGCGGGCTTGCTACAGTCACTTGACCGTCAGTACCAACCTGTACTTGAGTTGTTGTTGGACCAACTGCTTGTTGAACTTTCTCGACAGAAGTCGTCTGAGGAGCGTTTGCAAAGGCAAAAGTTGGCAAAGCCAAAGCAGCAATCATGAACGGTTTTAGTACTTTTTTCATTGTCTTTTCCGTCTTACGGTTATTGATAGAAACTAAATAACATTTAATCTGCTGAACTGCAAATACTATTCAGGTCAGATCAGCAGTGTAAATTAAAAATCAGAGCGCGAAGGCTCTGATTTATTTGAAATTAAGCAATGTCGTTTAGATTTTACCGTGACACTGTTTATATTTCAGACCTGAACCACATGGGCACGGTGAGTTACGGCTTTCCGGTGGCACAATCACTTGCTCTGCAGGTGTATATTGCGCATCGATAATGTCATCACCATTAGCTTCAGCCAATAAATTATCAAAGTCATTGTGTGACAATTGAAGATTCATTGATTCTGCTTGAGCCTGTTTTTGAGCTTCCATTTCTGCAAGTTCTTCGGCTGTTGGTACATGAATACGAGATAAATCTGTCACGACATCTGACTTAATCACCGCAAGCATGTTTACAAATAAGTTAAAGGCTTCTTTTTTGTATTCTTGCTCAGGATTTTTCTGCGCATAACCACGTAAATGAATCCCTTGACGTAAGTAATCCATCGCTGCCAAATGCTCTTTCCAATGGCGGTCCAATGAATTCAGCATAAAGTGACGTTCTAGCATTGCAGCTGTTTCGTCACCCATTTGCGTACGACGTGAGCGGTAGTGCTGAAGAACTTCATCAGTAATACGTTCAACCAAAGCTTCTTCATCTAAACGACGATCTTGCTCTAGCCACTGTGAAATTGGCAGTTCAATCGATAGATCTTCACGAAGTGCTTTTTCAAGACCTTCAATATCCCACTGATCGTGAATAGACTCGGGTGGAATATATACTTCGATCATGCCTTTAGTCACATCGTGAATCATCGTTTCGATGTAATCTTGCAATGATGCTTCTTCAAGAATTTCATCACGTTGAGAGTAAATAATCTTACGTTGTTCGTTGTTTACGTCATCGTATTTCAATAGATTTTTACGAATATCGAAGTTACGTGCTTCAACTTTACGTTGTGCATTTTCAATCGAGCGTGACACCATTTTATGCTCAATGGCTTCATCTTCTTTCAGACCCATGGCACGCATCATTGCAACTACGCGATCACCCGCGAAGATACGCATCAAGTCATCTTCAAGCGACAAGTAGAAACGTGATACACCTGGGTCACCTTGACGGCCCGCACGACCACGTAACTGGTTATCGATACGACGAGATTCATGACGTTCTGAACCAATGATGTGTAAACCACCAGAGTTCAGCACCATTTCATGATTTTGTTCCCACTCTGCTTTCAAACGTGCTTCATCTGCTTCAGTCGGCTCTTCAATCTTCGCCAGCAACGCTTTCCAGTTACCACCTAACAGAATATCAGTACCACGACCAGCCATGTTAGTCGCAATGGTTACTGCACGAGGTGAACCCGCTTGCGCAATAATATCCGCTTCACGCTCATGTTGTTTCGCATTGAGTACTTCATGTTGAATACCAGCTTCTTTCAGCTTATCTGATAAAATTTCAGAGGCTTCAATGGTTGCTGTACCAATCAGGATCGGTGCAACACCCGCTTCATGAACACGTTGAATTTCTTGAATGATGGCGTTGTATTTACCTTCACGATTTAAATAAATTAAATCGTTTTGGTCATTACGAATCATCGGGCGATGGGTTGGAATAAGTACAACATCCAAGCCATAAATTTCTTTCATCTCTGCAGCTTCAGTATCTGCAGTACCCGTCATCCCTGATAATTTTTTGTATAGACGGAAATAGTTCTGGAATGTTGTAGTTGCTAAAGTTTGGTTTTCAGGTTGAATTTCCAAACCTTCTTTTGCTTCCACTGCTTGATGCAAACCTTCTGACCAACGGCGACCCGGCATGGTACGACCAGTGTTTTCATCGACAATGATCACTTCACCTTCGTGGATGATGTAATGCACGTTGCGTTGGTATAGGTAATGCGCACGAATGGCCGCAGAAACATGGTGTACCAAGTTTAAATTAGCAGATGAATATAAACTTTCACCTTCAGCAAGCAAGCCCATTTGAATCAATTCAGCTTCAACAGTTTCATAACCGACTTCGGTCATTTCTACAGAGCGCTGTTTTTCGTCAATCCAGAAGTGACCACCATCTGGTACCTTCTCTTCTTTTTGTGCATGAAGTTTTGGTGGGATGCTGTTAATTGCAGCATACAACTGAGATGAGTCTTCTGATTGACCAGAAATGATCAACGGTGTACGCGCTTCATCAATCAGGATCGAATCGACCTCATCGATGATGGCATAGGTTAAGCTGCGCTGTTTTTTCTCAGCAGCAGAAAACACCATGTTGTCACGCAAGTAATCGAAACCGAATTCGTTGTTGGTACCGTAAGTAATGTCAGCTCGATACGCTTGAGCTTTTTCAGTTGGGTCTTGCATTGAGTAAATAATCCCAATGCTTAAACCTAAAAATTCGAATAATGGACGGTTTAATTCAGCATCACGCTGTGCGAGATAGTCGTTCACCGTAATCACGTGAACACCTTCACCACTAATCGCATTGAGGTAACAAGCAAGCGTTCCCATGAGGGTTTTACCTTCACCGGTACGCATCTCTGCGATCTTACCTTCATGTAAAGTAATACCACCAATCAGCTGTACGTCATAATGACGCATGCCCATGACACGCTTTGCAGCTTCACGACAAACAGCAAACGCTTCAGGTAATAATTTATCAAGGCTGTCGCCTTTTTTATAACGTTCTTTGAATTCTTCAGTTTTTGCAGATAAGTCTGCATCGCTTAGAACAGATATCGTCGGCTCGAGCGCATTTATCTTCTCTACGATTTTACGCATGCGTTTGAGTTCGCGCTCATTTTTGGTACCGAAGATTCCTCCGATCAGACTTGCCAACATGAATAGACTCTCTAAATCTTGCTTGTCAAATGAATATATTTTCTTAGTCGTTATTATGGTGCTAGAAATTCGAAGTACAAGGGTTTTGCACAAAAATCCCCTTAAATATTCTGCGCTCGGGTTCTAGCCCCGGAGACTTAAGGCAAGCTAATGTAACAAATTTTCTGCAGACAACATAGTGACTCTGTCGTGAGATATTTCGCATTTATCCCCCAATAAAACTGTTTTATATGAAATATATTCATAAAGAAATGAAAAAACACTATTTTTAATCATAAAAAAAATCCTTCATATTTATTTTTGAGTTAAACAAATTCAATAAATACGGGGATATTCCATGACGATTCGTTTAGGTGATACTGCACCAGACTTTACTCAAGACTCAAGCGAAGGCAGCATTCATTTTTATGACTTTTTAGGTGACAGTTGGGGCATTTTATTTTCGCATCCAGCCGATTACACCCCAGTCTGCACCACAGAACTTGGATTTACCGCAAAACTAAAAGATGAATTTAGCAAACGTGGTGTCAAGGCCATTGCCCTGTCTGTTGATGATGTTGAGTCGCATCATGGTTGGATTAATGACATTAATAATACTCAAAATACCACGGTGAACTTCCCGATCATTGCAGACAAAGACCGTAAAGTGTCCACCCTCTATGATTTCATTCACCCCAATGCCAGCGAAACATTAACTGTTCGCTCTTTGGTGATCATCGATCCAAATAAAAAAGTCCGTTTAATCATTACTTATCCTGCATCTACAGGGCGTAACTTCCATGAAATTTTACGTGTCATTGATTCTTTGCAACTGACAGACAACCATAAAGTTGCAACACCGGCCAACTGGCAACAAGGTGAAGATGTGGTGATTGTGCCGTCATTAAAAGATGAAGAGGAAATCAAACAACGCTTTCCTCAAGGATATAACGCAGTTACGCCTTACCTTCGTTTAACGCCTCAACCTAAGTGAGGATAAAACGGAGCATTACGCTGTCCGAGCGCAAGATAAGAAGCTCTGCTGTGAGTGACCAAAGCGAAGGTACAAATTTAACTATTTTTAAGTGCAGCACCTGACCCAACTCAGAATCATAACCATAGTTAATATAGTTTTCCCCTCAGAACGAATGATGAGCCCGTTCTGGCATTCTCCAACCTGCTCATCTTCGGATGAGCTTTTTTTTGATTACAAATTCCTCTCTGGGATTAGATTGGTTAAACATCACAATTCCGTTATAACTAAGAAAAACTTGAAAACAACAAACCGTGATTCATCAAATTCATCATTTACATTGTGGTAGTTTTTGTCCAACGTGTGCCCCTTTATTTGGACAGAAAGGCTTTCGCGCACATTTGGTCTGTCATTGCCTGCTCATTGAAACAGATAAAGGGCTCGTCTTAGTCGATACAGGACTGGGCTTACAAGATTATATACATCCACAAAATCGTTTAGGTCGGTTTATTTCACGCACAGCGCAGATCAAATTTAATCCGCAACTAAGTGCGATTCATCAAATTCAAAAATTAGGCTATAGGGCTCAAGATGTTCAACACATTTTGTTGTCACACCTAGATTTTGATCATGCTGGCGGGATATCAGATTTTCCGCAGGCGACCGTGCATGTCTTAGCCAGTGAATATAACGCCACTCAAAATCTTCACAACCTTAAATCACGACTGCGCTATCGACCACAGCAGTTCCAACAGCATCGTTATTGGAACTTTATCGAAAACATCGGGACGCAAGCATGGTTTAACTTAGAGCACACTACGGGACTATCTATTTTTCAAGAGGATATTTTAATGCTCCCACTTTTGGGACATACCGCGGGTCATGCCGGTATTGCGATTAAAAATAACCAGCGCTGGTTGTTATATTGTGGCGATGCTTATTACTCACAGCATCAATTAAATCCAAATTTTCATTCGCGGGCCTTAAATCAGCTTGAGCATTTATTTGCCACCGACAATACACAGCGACTGCACACACTTCATAAGATTCAGCAGTTAGCGCAGCATCCGGACATCGATCTCATCTGCGCACATGACCCTTTCGAACTCGCTCGATATCAGAACACAAACTATGACCGCTAAAATCCTGCCAATGATCCTACTCAGTGCTAGCTTCACGGGTTGCATGACATCAAATCCATTACCGTTAAATGAACGTCCTCAGCATTGGGGGAAAGTCGTTCATCAACAGCATAATTTTTATCAAATCAGCCCAACGCTATTTCGCAGTGAACAACCTGATACAGATCTCGCCCCTGTTCTACGAGAACAGCAAATCGGTGTGATCATAAATTTACGTTCACGGCACCATGACCCAGAACGCTTAAAAAATGCTATTGATATGCAAAAGATTAATTTTGTACATATTCCGATACACACGTGGCAAATCGATCGTGAAGATTTACTGGCGGTGATGAAAACTATAAAAGTGGCTAAACAACAGCAGCAAAAAGTGTTAATCCATTGCTACCACGGCTCAGACCTTACAGGCGCGAGTGTGGCAATGTACCGTATTATTTTTCAGCATTGGTCCATTGAGGAAGCAAAGCGTGAAATGAAACAAGGTGGCTATGGCTTCCACCCTATTTGGAAAAATATAGACCGATTATTCAGCCCTGAAAATGTAAAATGGATTCAGCAGCAACTACTGAATCCATCTTATTAAAGGTCATTTCTCAAATAAACTTAGCGTTTATCGAGAGGTACCCAATCAATCACCCAAGCCGATTTCATATTCAAACTTGCATCTGAATTGATCTTTTTACGTGTTGCGTCCGCAGCATCACGGTCCTTCGAAGGGCCAACCATAATACGAATGCCTTTAGATGTAGGACTCTTCGTCACTTTATAGCCTTTTGCACGTAATTTTGCAGCGACGGCATCTGCATTGGCTTCATTGGCAGCTAGAGCAACTTGTACCATCCATTGCTTATCGCCATTTTCCAACAGATCACGTGCTTTTTCAGCTTCAGCTTTTTTCTTGGCTTCGGCTTTACGCTTTTCTTCTGCCTTGTGTTTTTCTTCGGCTTTACGCTTTTCTTCTGCCTTGTGTTTTTCTTCGGCTTTACGCTTTTCTTCAGCTTGTTGCTTCGCTTCGGCTGCTTTCTTATCTGCTGCTTTTTTCTCAGCTTCAGCATGTGCTTTACGTTCAGCTTCTTTTTGAGCATCCGCTTTACGTTTTGCTTCGGCTTTTTGTTTATCTGCTGCGATACGTGCCTGATCAGCCTTTTGCTGCGCCGACTGAGTCTCTAACTTTTTTTGAGCCGCCAACTTATCCTCAGCTAAACGCTTTTGCTTGGCTTTTTCATCTTCAACCAATTCGGGCGGAATATTATCCGAACTTTGTTGAGCTGAACGATGTGCGTTTAAAGCTGCATATTCTTCTGCTGCTTTACGTGCTGCATCCGCTTCCGCTTGTTGTTGCATCGCTAAAAATTCTGCTGCACGTGCTTCTTGCTCCGCAACCGATTTTTCACGGGTACGTCGTTGTTCTTCGAGCAAACGCTTTTCAGTTTCAACATCAACAGTCAATGATGACATTTTACCCGCACCCTGACCTTGTTGCTCAACTTGAGCCATTTCAGGGGTTTGGCTTTGATTTTGATGTATTTCTTCTTTGCCTTTAAGTAAAAGTGCAGCCAGCAGTACACCACCACCTAATAAAACAACACCACCCATCCAGCGTTGTTTGTTATTCATTGACATTCTTCCAGATACTCCCATACCGCTTCTAAGGTATGAAATGAACCACATACCAGAATCAGCTGATTATTCTTTGTTTCTTCCAGCGCGGACTTAAAAGCTAATTGCACATTGTCATAATGTTCTACGACTTGATGCTGCAGTGCGCTATCCAATTGTGTGATAGATGCCGCACGTGGCACATTTAATTGTGCAATTTTCCACATTCTTACCGTATCTTTCAATAAGTTAACGACAGAATTTATGTCTTTATCAGTCAGCATGGAGAAAACGCTGATCACTTCTGTGTATTGTTTATTGTACTGGAGGAAATTTCGCAATTGCTTTAACAAAAATTCAACACCATGCGGGTTATGTCCCGCATCGAAAATCACCGTTTTTCCTGCAATTTCTCTAACTTCAAAACGACCTTGTAACTTGGCATTGATAATCCCCTGAGCGATCGACTGCTGAGAGACCACCAAACCACTGGCCAATATTGCTGCTACAGCCGTAGAGATATTTTCGAGTGCCAAAGAACCCACGGGGAGTTTTAAGGTTGAACCTGATGAGGCAAACATCCAAGATTGTCCGTCATCACTGTACTGATAAAAATAATCACGATTGAGTACATGTAAAGCGGCTTGGCAATCTTCTGCTTTTTGACGAATGGCTTCAGGCAAAACTTGCTGCCCACCAAAAATTACGGGAATATTCGGACGAATAATCCCTGCTTTCTCAAAAGCAATTTTTTCAATGGTGTCGCCCAACCAATCGGTATGGTCTAAACCAATATTGGTAATCACTGCAACATCTGGATCGACAACATTGACCACATCAAGTCGACCACCTAGGCCTACTTCAAGTACCCATACATCGCAATGTTGCTGTTTAAAAATAACAAAAGCGGCCAAAGTGGTCGCTTCAAAAAAAGATAAACTTAATTCACATTCACGACGCGCCTGATCAACGGCTACAAAAGCATCAATCAGGATTTGGTCGGCCACTTCAACACCTTGAAGCTTTACACGTTCATTGAATCGATAGATATGCGGTGATTGGTATAGCCCCACGTTATACCCTTGGGCATTTAAAATCGCAGCCAAAGTGGTCGTGGTTGAACCTTTACCGTTTGTTCCCGCGACCGTCAGCACTTTCGCATCAGGCTGGGTTACACCGAGTCGTTCCGCAACAGGAATCACCCGTTCCAGACCCAAATCAATACCCGTAACATGAACATGGCTCCAATAATCGAGCCATGTACTTAAAGAATCAGATGCAAATGGTGCTGTGTTCAAGGCAAGTTCATCAATTTCGCTACAATACGATAAACTGTATCACGTAATGCATGACGGTGGACAATTTGATCGACTACACCATGATCAAGCAAGTATTCTGCACGTTGGAACGGTTCTTCCAATTTTTCACGCACAGTTTGCTCAATAACGCGTTTACCTGCGAAACCAATCATTGCTTTTGGTTCAGCCAAATGCACATCACCTAACATTGCAAGAGATGCCGTTACACCGCCGTAAACTGGATGTGTCAATACCACTAGATAAGGCAAGCCTGCATCTTTCATTTTTTGGATGGCAGCAGAAGTACGCGCCATTTGCATGAGTGACAACATGCCTTCTTGCATACGCGCACCACCAGAGGCAGCGAAGCAAATAAGTGGTTGTTTGAATTTAATTGCAAGTTCAGCCGCTTGAACAAAACGGTCACCAACCACAGTGCCCATTGAACCGCCCATGAAATCAAATTCGAAAGCGGTCGCAATCATTGGAATGCCTTTCAGCGTTCCTTGCATCACCACTAAAGCTTCTGTTTCACCGGTTTTTTTCTGCGCTTCAGACATACGGTCTGGATACGCTTTGCTATCTACAAATTTAAGTGGATCTTTGGCTTTAAATTCTTGACCCAATTCTTTTTGTACTTGGTCAAAGAACCAGTTCAAACGATCACGCGCTTTCATTCGCAAGTGTTCATCACACTGCGGACAAACGTAGGCATTAAATGACATTGCAGTACGAGTCACAAGTGCATGACACTCAGGACATTCAATCGTCGGCTCAGTAAATGTCGCCTTTAATGCTTGCTGTTCATCAGGTACATGAATACCTGGTACCGCACGCTCTGTCCATGGCGTAGATGCACTCAGAATTTTGCCTGTTTTTGCGTCTTGACTCATACTAACTCATCGAGCGCAGCTCGAAGCTCCTTCACTTTATTCACTGTTTCGATTACAGCTTGTTCTGGCGCTAAGTTTGCAAATTGTTTAACAAAAGCACTACCTACAATCACCGCATCCGCAGCAACACCCATGGCTTTCGCCGATGCTGCATCACTGATACCAAAGCCAACGCCGACAGGTACCTGAGTATACGATTTGATTTTTTGAATACGTGCCGCAGCTTCAGCAACGTCTAAAGTCGCTGCACCTGTCACACCTTTCAAAGAAACATAGTAGATAAATCCACTAGCTTGTTTCACCACATGCTGAATACGTTCGTCAGTGGATGTTGGCGCAAGTAAGAAGATTTGATCCATGTCGTATTTTTTCAATACTGCATCTAGATCTTTTGCTTCTTCTGGTGGAAGGTCCACCAAGAGCACGCCATCTACACCGCATTCATGTGCATAGGCAACAAACTTTTCATAGCCGATTACTTCAACAGGGTTTAAATAGCCCATCAGTACTACTGGTGTTTCTGTATCGTTTTTACGGAACTCTTTCACCATGTTCAAGGCATCTAGAGTATTGGTTCCTGCAGCAAGCGCACGCTCAGCGGCAAGTGCAATAACAGGACCATCCGCCATTGGGTCTGAAAATGGAAGACCCAATTCGATCACATCTACACCTGCCTCAACCATTTGATGTAACAAAGGTACCGTTACTTGTGGATGAGGGTCACCAGCCATAACATAAGAAACCAAGGCCTTACGCTGTTGAGATTTAAGCGTTCCAAATCGAGTGGCTAAACGTGACATAGGGTTATACTTTCCTTGAATGAATCAAAACTATGATGTGGGTTTTGTCGAAATACAAGACATCGCATTGTAACGCTATTTTTTACCCATTGAACAGGGTATACAATCCTCCGTCGGCATTTCTCATGCAAACATAATTTTCCAGAACAACCCGAAAGCATCATTTACCGATATTTCAGTTTTTTTCACAATGATCAAAGATGCCTAATTTTAGGATCTGGCAAAATTATAAGGTTTTAGATTAACTTAATTTTATCATCAAAAAAATGTTAAAAATAACAGGCTTAGCATTTACATTTTAATTTTCCTTAAATTGCAAAACCTGCTTTATACTAGCCGCATACTTTTATTTTTTTATCTCCTATGTCCTCCGATTCACAAGTGAAAGTGCCTGCTCGGGCATTTGCACTGCTCCCGCTTATTGTTTTTCTGACCATTTTTTTGGGCAGTGGTATTTACCATTCCATCATTGGAACTGAGTTTGCGTTCTATCAAGTGAAAGCCCCAGTCGCTGCTCTTCCTGCAATTGTATTGGCAATTTTGCTCTATCGCGGCAAGATCAATGACGCGATTGATACCTTTATGAAAGGTGCTAGCCACCCGAATTTGATCTTAATGTTCATGGTCTTTATGCTCGCTGGTGCTTTTGCCAGTGTCAGCAGTGCCATCGGTAGTGTCGATGCAACAGTGCAGTTGGGACTATCGATGATTGCGCCTGAGTTCGTGCTGCCCATGCTGTTTATTATTGCGGCCTTTATTGCCACAGCGATGGGAACCTCCATGGGCACTATTGCAGCCTGTGCACCAATTGCCTTTGGTTTTGCTCAAGTCACCGAAATTGAAGCGGTGTATGCCATTGGTGCTGTGGTCGGTGGTGCTATGTTTGGTGATAATCTGTCGATGATTTCAGATACCACTATTGCTGCAACGAACAGTCAAAAAGTTCAGCTTCGCGATAAATTTAAGGTCAATGTCTGGATTGCTGTTCCTGCATCGATCGTCAGCATTTGTATTTATTTATTCATGAGTCAAGGCTCACAAGCGATTGAACACAAAGCCTATAATGCGTGGCTGATCTTGCCGTATTTAGCCGTATTTATTTTGGCCTTTTCACGTTTGCACGTGCTTGCTGTACTGACCATTGGTGTCTTACTGTCTGGCTTGATTGGTTTGGTGATTCAACCTGAATTTAATTTCTTAAGCTTAAATAATTCTATTTATGACGGCTTTACCGGCATGTTTGAAGTTGCCCTGCTTTCTATTTTCTTGGGTGGTATTTCTGCCATTATGCAAAAAGAAGGCGGTTTAGAATGGCTAATTCAACGCATTTACAGCATGACACGCTACTTTAAAGTTGGTGCTGAACGCGCAGGTGAAATTGGTATCAGTTTCTTGGTGATTTTCTCCAACCTATTTGTGGCAAACAACACTGTCGCAATTATTTTATCTGGTGACATGGCACGTGAAGTCGCGAAAGAATATGGTGTAGACCCTAAACGTACTGCTGCGCTCTTGGACATTTTCTCTTGCGTAGTCCAAGGTCTCATTCCTTATGGTGCACAGCTGTTACTGGCTTGTTCGATCGCAAAACTTTCGCCTGTAGAACTGATTGGTAGTGTGTATTACTGTTGGGTCTTGGCAATCTTTGCCATCCTGGCCATTTTACTTCGTTATCCAAGATTAAAAGCTGCGGCATAAGCTTGGCTTAAAAGAAAAGCGGTCGTTTGACCGCTTTTTTTAATGTTGTTTGAAAGGCTTTTCTTAACGAGCAATCTGCAAGTTTTATTCTAATCTCAAGGCTTTTTTTCGCGCTAATAATGTCTCTCCGCTATATGCCTTAAAAGCACGTGCCAAAGCAGACTGATCTGAATATCCTAACTGCAACGCGATATCCGTCAAATGGGTTTGTTGTGAAAGTAAATATTCACAGCGTTTCATCCGTTCAATCTCCAAAAGTCGTTTAAACGAGGTGTCTTTCTCCTGTAGCTGTCGTTGCAGGGTTCTCACTGACAGATGTAACTCTTCTGCTAACCACTCTATTTTAGGGGCTTGCTGTTGTAATTTGAGATAATCTGCGATGCATTGTTGCATCTGTAGAATTGGATCTGAATGTTGCGAACGAGCAGCGATCGCCTCTTCGGCTTGACGTAATAACAATTGCATCAGTGACGGATCAGCAAGTTCTGACTTTAAATCCAAACTATCGGCATGAATCACAAATGAATATTTAAGGGTCGAAAATTCCATTTGGCAGCCATAAAACTTTTCATAGTGATAACGTGCCATCCGCGGCGCATGGGCAAAATGAATGCGGAGTAACTTTAAAGAATCTGGAAAAATTTGCTTGGCCAAATGTGCCATACAGGCCATGGTCAATTCATTGACCAACGCATACCCATCATCATGCTGAGGCCAAGACAGTATAATTTGATGATCTTGATGGCTCATATTCATCGGCACAATTTGCGCGCCATCAATCACCAAACGACTAAATCGCATCACATATTGCAAAGCATCTGCAACACTATTACTCAGTGTCGCCATATAGCCTAACACCCCAAAATGCTCCGCACGAATATACTTGGCCATTTCAAAAACCAATTGCGGGCAATCCAGATGCTGCTGAGTCAGTTGCATGATGGTATTAAAAAAAGAATTCGGCGATTGAGAGTCGATCGGCAAAGACAGCACATGCTGAATTTGCGCAGCATATGGCGCAATCCATTCGAGCTGTGTATAGTTTAATTCACGCTCAATTAAGACCATATTCCATAGTTGGAAGTAACCATTTGGGATCTGAATTTCAGCCATCTCGCCCCTCTTTCTGACCTGCCAATTCTGACATTTTATATTTTCATCATGGCGTAAAATGTATAAAAATTGGCAATATCTGTCAAAACAAAGTGCAATTTCTCCGACATACTGCAATCAATACGACTCGCACAGAAAAAATATCATGAATGCTATCGTCAAATATCAAGTCGAACCCATTGTTCGCACAAAGCTAAATTTTAAGTTAGAAGAAATCCCGCGCTATTGGTTTGGCGGAGACCCTTTTTTAACACGTATGTTTGATGCCTTGAGCCTGACCTTTCCTGATGGCGAGCGCTATTTCATTGAATCTGTTCGTCTGTTCCGCAGTCAAATTCAAGACCCTGATTTACAGCAACGTGTCGCTGACTTTATTCGTCAAGAAGCGCAGCATGGTATGGCGCATGACAAAATGAATATGTTGATGAAACAACAAGGCATGCCTGTCGATGCGTTCATTAAACGTCTGAATAAAATTTTTAAATTTGAACTGAGCAAACGCTCACCTGAATACAACATTGCCATGACGGCTTCAGCCGAGCACTTGACTGCGCTGATGGCTGAAACCTTTTGTAGCCAAAAGTCCGTCTTAGAATCTGCGCATCCTTATGTCCGTGCATTATTTATTTGGCATGCGATAGAAGAAATGGAACATCGCGATGTGGCTTTTGATGTGATGAAAGATGTCGCTAAGGTCAATGAAAATCTAAAGAAATTTACTTTGGTCTGGACCAGTGGATTGATGCTCGGCTTTACCTTATACCGTGCCAATGTGATGCTGAAACATGACGGCTTCAGTTTCACTGAACGTTTAAAATTAAATATGAAAGGCTTACCGTGGTTCTTTGGTAAAAATGGCACCCTCACCCGAATGAGCAAGCCATATCGAGATTGGTTTAAAAAAGACTTCCATCCGAGTCAGCATCCCATTGTGCAAAATTATGATCTTTGGTTAAAAACTTATGAAGAAACCAATGATCCAATTCAAGCTGCAGAAGTGTTTTGGCAAGCTGCAAAATAAAAATTGAATAAAAAAAGCCGCATCGATTGCGGCTTTTTTATAGGCTTAGACTTACCATTTGGCATAGTGCTGCTCAAGTAAACCATATTCATTTAAGAATACTATTTCTTCGCCATCACGTTGAATTGTACCGCTAATTTTTGCCTGCCATTGACTGAACTGACTACCGACCAATCTTAAATTCAGGTTTTCATAGCGCCGCCAACCTGTGGTGACGATCAAATTTAAGCTGTTGTCTAAAGAACTAATATTCCATTGATTATCGCCTTGTTGCTGAAACAGCACATCAGACATGGGATACAAATGTCCATTGACCCACAGACAATTTTCATTGCCAAAGCTTTCATTTACACCAGAGGCAAGATTGATCCCAACGCGTCGATTTTGACTGTCCCAAAAGTTACACGATAACCAAAACCATGCGGTTTCAGGACGAAGAAAACCACAGGTATCATCTAAAGACACCAATGTCCGGTCATGGAATTGAATGGTCTTGCCTTGCTTATTGATAAAAAAACCTTCACACCCTAACGTCGTCAATTTTTGAGTATAGGTCCAACCATTAATCCCTGTGGGGCTACACATACTCAGCGGATCAGTCCCCGCACAAAACACTCGAGCGCTCAATTTGAGTTCGCCATGTTTTGACATTTGAATGTATCGCACACCATTGGCATGCTGAATATCCAGTTGAATCCCTGACTTAATAAAATGACTTTGATTAAATAAAGGTTGTTCATCTAAAACGGTATTACGTGACAGGAAATTAATCGAATTCCATTCCAACACTTCATTCGTAATATGATCATACACATAGACAAAACCGTGCCCCGCCCACGCGATATCGGCAATTGCTAGACCAATCGTATAATGTTCATGCTGAATACAACAAAATTTAAATTTTTTATATTTTAAACGCTTACGCCAACCTTCAAGTCGTTTTCCATACGGTGTCTTATATTCATACTTACTTAAATCGATACGATTGGGAAGTTCACTAAAACGCCCATAATGCGGCTGTCCATTCGGCCGTATTAAATCCATATACGCCATTCCATTGAGGTTTAAGGTCTAAATCCTGAATGTTATTATGCCTATTATTTAACGCCTGAAAAGACAATCCATCTGATTTCAGGCGAATATCACAAAAAAATATAAAAGCTGACATTTCAGCTCTTAATCATCACAAATGTTCATTTATTAAGATGTAATCATTTTTCCATGAATTTTGCTGGCTATGCGGGGTTTCAACCAATTCGATATAGCGCCCATAGACATGATCAATCGCAATACAATCATCAACATCTAGGGTTCGGTCGGTATGTTGTTTTTGCCAATGTGACTCAAAAAAAGCTTTGCCCCGTTGTTTTGCAACGCTGGCATTTTGTCCTGTCACCAAAACATAACGATGTAATTCACCAAATTCGC
The DNA here is from genome assembly GCF_013420015.1 of Acinetobacter sp. YH12039. Taxonomy (NCBI): domain Bacteria; kingdom Pseudomonadati; phylum Pseudomonadota; class Gammaproteobacteria; order Moraxellales; family Moraxellaceae; genus Acinetobacter; species Acinetobacter sp. YH12039. The sequence continues at coordinate 22,035 of NZ_VOZA01000007.1, forward strand.
GAGCATCATATCCCCCGAGATTAATCAGCCATAATTTTTCATCTTCAGCTCGGGCCGCGGCATCACAAAATTGGATACGATAATGCCGATTTTCAGTGCTGACTGTATGTACCTGTGCCCAAGCATCAATATGTAAGCCTTTTTGCTCACCAAACCATGCCGTTCTCAGTTGTGGATAAACCTCTTCTAATGCGTTACCCACTGCAAGAATGACATCATGCACTTCGATATTTGCTCTTGGATGGCGTCCGCCGAGCATCACCATAAATAAACTGGACACAATCTCCCCCTATTTTTGACTTCAACTGCCCACATAGGGCTGAAGTAATTTCAACAAAATCACGCCGCCTAAAGATAGTACCGCATTGTTAACGAAATGAATGAGTAAGACATGCCAAATGTTACGCGTCCACAAATAGATCAGGTTGAGAAATAGGCCTGCCGCCATAAAACTGATGGTCGCAATCAAATCACCATCAAAATTATGATAATGAATCAAGCCAAATAAGATTGAGTTCAGCAAGACCAAGATCACTCGCCACGGCCACGGCTGTACAAATAGCTTTTGTAGCAAGGTATAGCGGAAAATAATATCTTCGAGCAAAGCGGTAAATAATGGCCCAAGACTGATGATCAGCAAACTAAAAAAGGCAATCGTATTGGGATCAATGGTCGATTCTTTTTCAATGCTCTCACCCACTGGCAAAAGACTGCGTGTAAAAGAAATCACCACTTGTAAAGCGACTGCACCAACAACCACCAACAGGCTTGAACGCCAAAAAGCCTGTTTATACTTTTGCCAGTGTGTATACAGCATCGTTTTATAGAGCCAACATACGGCAATAAATAAAATACCGCGAAAGATCGAATCACCCAAAGCAACCTGAGCCGAAACACCAAAAAACTGGTCTAGGATATAACTGTTGAGCAAGATCAACGGAAGAATGCACAGCGCAAAAGTATCACGCCATTGCCAATAAATATGGGTGGGAAAGGATTCAGCACGAACCAACTGGGTAAATGTCATTGTTATAAAGTCTTTCTAAAGTCATAAAATTTGCACAGTATTGTGATTTATTTCACAGTTTTATTCTGCATCTGTTTTTGTAGTGATTTGCCTCAATAAAATTTTCAGCCAAAAAAAAATCGCGCGGAATTGCTTCTGCGCGATTTGATATTTCAGAATATATAACCTCTCCCAAACCCTCTCCTTAAAGGAGAGGGCTTAAAGGAATTTACATCTCAACCATTTCCACACCATCAATGCGGGCAACGGTCATTAAGTCTTTATCACCACGGCCTGAAACTGTCGCAATAATGATTTGGTCTTTGTCCATCGTCGGTGCAAGTTTCGTCACATAAGCCATGGCATGTGAGCTTTCTAACGCAGGGATAATACCTTCAATTTGGGTTAAATCACGGAAACCTTGCAGCGCTTCAGTATCATTGATTGGCACATAGTTCACACGATGCATATCTTTGAGGAAGCTATGCTCAGGGCCTACACCTGGGTAGTCCAGGCCTGCAGAGATTGAATGTGTTTCAATGATTTGACCTTGATCATCCGACATTAAATAAGTACGGTTGCCATGAAGCACACCGACATGACCTGCATTCAATGGTGCAGAGTGTTTGCCCGTTTCAATGCCGTAGCCTGCCGCTTCAACACCGTACATTTTCACATCTTCATCATTTAAAAATGGATAGAACAAGCCCATCGCATTTGAACCGCCACCCACACATGCAACAAGAGCATCTGGCAGACGGCCTGCTTGCTCTTGAATCTGTTTACGCGCTTCACGGCCAATGATCGATTGGAAATCACGTACCAATTGCGGATATGGATGTGGACCTGCAACTGTACCAATCACGTAATAAGTTGAATCAACATTGGTTACCCAGTCACGCATCGCTTCGTTCATGGCATCTTTCAATGTTTTTGAACCGCTTTCCACAGGTACGACCGTTGCGCCAAGCAAACGCATACGGTATACGTTCATGGCTTGACGTTTTACGTCTTCTGCACCCATAAACACCACACATTCAAGGCCTAAACGCGCTGCAATCGTTGCCGTTGCTACGCCGTGCTGACCTGCGCCTGTTTCCGCAATAATACGTTTTTTACCTGAAAGTTTAGCCAGCAAAGCCTGACCAATCGTGTTATTCACTTTATGTGAACCTGTATGGTTCAGGTCTTCACGTTTTAAATAAATTTGCGCACCACCCAACTCTTTCGACCATCGCTCAGCATAATACAAAGGACTAGGACGACCGACGTAATACGCCAAGTCACGGTCGAATTCTGCCAAAAACTGAGCATCATCTTTCATGCGGAAATAGAGTTTTTCTAAGTCCTTAAGTGCTGCCATTAGAGTTTCTGACACAAAACGCCCGCCATGAATACCGAAATGCCCTTGTGCGTCAGGGAATTGGGTATAGTCAATCTTATTTTGCTGATCCACGATGGACTCCTTGCATAAAGCGTTCTATGAGTTGTTGGTCTTTAATACCTTTTGCCGATTCTACACCACCACTCACATCTACGGCGTAAGCACCAGTGATTTGAATCGCTTCTTCAATATTTTCGGGCTTTAAACCGCCCGCCAAAATTAAAGGAATATCGAGTTTTGGGAACTGTGCCCAGTCAAAGCTATGCCCTGTACCTCCTTTCAGCTCAGGATGCCATGCATCTAACAGTACGGCGCTTGCCCCTGCTTCTTGAAAGGCTTGAATCTCGCTAATCACGTCCAAATCTGGCTTAACCTGAATGGCTTTATACCAGCGGCGACCAACGGACTGCGCAATTGTTTGGCACTGTTCAGGGCTTTCATCGCCATGAAACTGCAGGATGTCTACAGGTGAAATTTTTAAAATATCCTGTATGTCTGCAGCCGATGCATTCACGAATAAACCCACGGTCTGCACATACGGCGGCACATGCTGAATCAGTTCAGCGGCCTGCACTGCCGTTACACTGCGCGGACTTGGTGGAAAAAATACAAATCCAATGGCATCAGCCCCTGCATGAACAACGGACTGGATATCATCAATACGTGTGATTCCGCAAATTTTGGCACGGGTTCGCATATTATTGTGGCTCTAACTCCGCCCTATTCATAGCCTATCTATGAATATGAAGGCGAATCATTGTAATGCAATTTTTAGACCTTGCGTAAAGTTCATCCTGAATATTTATTTACATCCGTTGTTTAAGACTCATACAAACTTTATACTGCGCTCAACTTGCTGCAAGTTGAGCTTAGGCTTAGGGAAGCTGGTGAGAATCCAGCACTGCCCCCGCAACGGTAAAATGAACCTCATATCTTTATAAACACCTTCAATTCATGAAGGAGTTTACACCACTGCATTGTTACGGGAAGGTGGATATGCCAATATTGTTTTAATCAATATTTATATTTAAGTCCGGATACCTGCTTGCTGCGTTCTTCAACTCAATCATTCACGTGGGGTGAATGTATGGAGCAAAGTATGTCTACTCTTTTTCAGCCTACAGCATTAGTGGGCGCAATCGCTATTGCAATGGGTTTTTCAACAAATACTGTGGCTGCTGACGCAGTTGAAAATAAAGCTTCCACAACTTTAGATACCATCGTCGTTACCGCTTCACGCAGTGAAGAAAATATTAATGATGTCCCTGCACGTATTTCAATTATCGAACCTAAAATTGTTGAGCAATCACCAATTGCGGAACTACCACACTTATTGATGAGTGATGCCGCGATTAACATGGTTCAAAGTGGTGGTTATGGTCAAGTTTCATCTATTTTCTTACGTGGTACAAACTCAAACCAAACTTTAGTGTTACGTGATGGTGTTCGTTTAAATACAGCGACAACAGGTGCGCCATCTTTAGCATTTATCGATACCACTGATATTAAACAAATTGAAGTCCTCAAAGGACCTGCTTCTGTGCTTTATGGTACAGATGCGATTGGTGGTGTGATTCAACTTGTTTCAAAAACACCTGAAAAAACCAGTGCTTTTGTGACTGGCGAGATGGGTGAAAATGGCACCTACAAAACCATCGCTGGAGCAGATGTTGCAGAAGATGGTTTCTATGCTCAAATTCGTGGTCAACGTTTAGAAACTGACGGCACACAAGTCACTGACTGGAAAAATAGCAAAGTTAAAACTGCTGATTATGATCAAAAAGGTTTTAGTGCCAAAGTTGGTGTGGAAAAAGAAGACTATGCGCTTTCTGTAGATTATCAACAAAATAAAGGCTCTACAGGTTATATCGACTGTAGTGCTTATGATGCGAACTATAACTGTTCAGGCTTAAAAAATCTTTCTCAAGATTTTAAAAATGAAATCGTGAATGTTAAAGGTCGTGTCAATATCACCTCTGATATTTCTGTGAATGCACGTTTATCACAATTTAAAGATGATATTGATCAAAATGATGTGAACTATGATGGGTCATACGATTTTATTCATAGTAAAACTCAAGAAGCTGAATTGTATGGTAAATGGCAATTCACCCCACATCAAAATATCTTGTTAGGCACAACCTACCAAACTATTAAAGGCGATGTGATTTCCTTTACAGCTCCTTACAAAGGGGACGTGGATTCACAAGGTTATTATATTCAACATCAGTATAAAAATAATGGCTTAGATACCCAAGTTGGCTTACGTGTTGAAGACAACGAAAAATATGGAACACATACAGTAGGTCAAGCTGCTGTTCGTTACAAAATCCTGCCATTAACCAGTGTTTATGCCAATATTGGTACGGCATTTAGATCGCCAACACTCAATGAATTGTATAGTTCTTATGGTAATGCTGATTTAAAACCTGAAGAAAGCATATCTTATGAAATTGGTGTAGATCAAAAATTAGCTTATGGCTTAAGTACTGGTTTATCTTTATATCGCACAGAAGTTGATGATTTAATTGACTACAATGCAGCGAATAAAAATAAATTTGGCAATGTAAAAGAAGCTAAATTCCAAGGTGGTGAAAGCTATTTGGCTTGGCAACAAGACCAATGGTTTGCAAAAGCAGCCTATAACTACGTGAAAGCTGAAAATGAAAAAACAGGCAAAGAGTTAAATCGTCGTCCTCGTCAAAGCTTTACATTAACCGCAGGACTTCAAAACGAAATTTATGGAATCAGCGGTGCTTTATCGTCTAAATCACATGCACAAGATTACCAACGTGAAAATCCTGGCTACGTGACTGTAGATTTCAATGCATATTGGAACGTGAATCCAAACGTAAAAGTCTTTACCAATATTGAAAATGTCGGTGATGTGAAATACAAAACTGCATCGTATGGTGGTGGTTACTACTATGTGAATGGTGGTCGTTTAGCTTCTGCAGGTGTGACATTTAAATACTGATTTTTAGTTAATCAGTTTCATCAATAGAAAGCAGAAAACTTTGAGGATAATGTCATGACTATGGCATTATCCTTTTTTATGACCGACCCGAAATTTTCATCATTTTAAGGACAAGACATGGGCCACCGTTTAAGCAAAATTTACACCCGCACAGGCGATTCAGGTACGACAGGTCTTGGCGACGGATCACGCGTAGCCAAAGATGATTTACGTATTGAAGCCTTAGGAGATGTCGATGAACTCAATTCAAGCATTGGTATTCTGCGTTCGCACATCGCACTTAGCAGTATTGAAGACAAAGCGACTTGGGATAAATCCCTCAGCCTGATTCAGCATTGGTTATTCGACCTTGGCGGTGAAGTCTGCATTCCAAACTTCAACTTGGTACAACCTGTGTCAATTGAGTTTTTGGAAAATGACATTGACCGTATGAATGAAGCGCTGCCAATGCTCAAAGACTTTATCCTGCCATCAGGAACGTTGGTGTGCAGCTTTGCCCATCAAGCTCGTGCAATTTGCCGACGTGCAGAACGCCGTTTAATGGCTGTACATAACCGCGACCAGAACATTCAAGCACCGTCATTGCAGCTTTTGAACCGCCTTTCAGACTGGTTATTTGTCGCATCGCGTACATTACAACGTGCTGAAGGTGGCTCTGAAGTGCTGTGGCAGAAAAATATTAACGACACGATTGATCAATAAGTTTTGGATTCAAAAATTGCTCAAATCCTTTGACCAATTAAAAGTCTATTTTACATTGAAATAAATCGAAACATTTCGTCCGATCATTCTTGTAATTCAAAATGATCGGCTCAAAATAATAGTGTCATCTCCCTGTCATGCTTACAGGACACTATGTTTTTATCTTTCAATTTTGCAGGCCCTTTATGCGCATAATCGGACACCGTGGCGCTCGTGGCGAAGCACCTGAAAACACCCTTGGTGGTTTTCAATATATTCAAGACTTAGGGATTCGTGCTGTCGAATTTGACGTTCGGCAACTTAAAGATCGTGCCCTAGTGATCATGCATGATGACCAATTTATGCGAACGACAGGTCAAGATAAACATCTATATGAATGTAGTTCACAAGAGTTAGAACCCTATAACCATGCTGTGACTTGGTCAGAATGGAATAAAGTTGAGCCGACGCCACTGCTCGAACAAACGCTCAAAATTATTCATAACTTCGATCATATTGAAGTCGAAGTGAAAGCAGTGAAGACACAGACTGAAGCTGAAGCGCTGACTGAAACCTTGGAACAACAGCTCCAAGGTTTCGAACATTCCGCGGTGATCACCAGTTTTGACCCTAAAATTCATCTTGCTTTGCAACAAAAAAAATCCGGCTTCAAACGCGGGCTTTTGGTTGAAACAGACGTAAAATTTAAAGCGATTGAACAAGCACTTGAATTAGGTTGTATCCAAATCGGTTGGATGAACCAACTCGCCAATTCAGACATTATTCAGGCCACGCAGCAGGCAAAATTAAATGTGAGCGTGTGGACTGTCAACGACGTTGATCGTGCTAAACAGCTTAAAGATTGGGGCATTAACGGCTTAATTACCGACTATCCTAAAATGATGATGCAGCATTTTTAATGCTGCTTTATTCCCCTAGTTTTATGTAATTCAGTCTTCGATCAACACGTGGCTTTTTCAACTGGCCTATTTTCGTTCTAAAACCAACACGGTTTGACCCCGACTGTTTTGCATCGTCATGTGTTTCCCTTTTATTTGGAATTGTGTTGCGGCTTGCAAGGCATCTGAAAGTTCAGCCTCTTGAGCCAAAGCCGAATCACAACTGAAATAGCCTGCTCGCGCATTCAAATCAATGCTGTGTTTTAAGGTATCAATCACATAAGTGCCACTGATGTTATTACATCCCGTATTGCCTTGAATTTGGCGAAATTGTGAACTGAACTGCAAATAAGGTTGATGATGAAAGAACTTGGCTTTTTGCCCAGCAATTTGCACAATCGTCCATGGAATATCTTGTATCCCATCATTCACGCGAATAACTTTTAATGGCTGCTCAATGCTGTTGCCATGTGGCTTCCCTTGTGACTTTGTAGTCACCTTCTGCGTCGGAGAACTTTGACAGGCCATGAGTCCCAGACAACTGATCAGAAAGCCGCCCCAGATACAGTGTTTGACCAAAAGCTGCGGATTATTTTGACGATTTTGCTGTTTTTTTAGCATCTTTTTTACCCCACAAAAAGTCAAATAACTTCAGTCGTATTATGTTACTGTTTAGAACAATACAACTGTACAATAACAGTGGTGAAAACGGGTTTTCCCGTGCTACTATTCTGTACGTTTAAAATCCCTTAAAAATTTAATGGGATTCGTCCTATCTATACCTCCCAAGGTTTCAGGAGTGCTGTTGGAGATGAATGCTCCCCTACCCAAAGCCCCAATGAACTGGATTGCTATTTTTGCATTGGTGTTTTTACCTATTGTCGCAGTTATTGCAATTCCGTTATATGCCATTAATCATGATTTTAGTGCCGCTGCTTGGATCAGTATGTTTGTTTTACTGGGTGTCAGCAGTTTAGGTATTACTGCGGGTTATCACCGCTTGTGGGCACACCGTGCTTATGAAGCAACCTTGCCTTTAAAAATCATTTTAATGCTCATGGGTACTTTTGCTGTTCAGAACAGTATTTTGTTCTGGGCTTCAGGTCACCGTACACATCACCGTCATGTAGACGATATTGACCAAGATCCATACTCGATTAATCGTGGTTTCTGGTATGCCCATATCGGGTGGATGCTTCGTGATTATCCAGCAGCAGAACCAAACTATAAAAACGCACCTGATCTGTTAAAAGATAAAGTCGTTTTGTTCCAAGATAAATACTACATTCCACTGGTAATTGCTGTTCATGCAGCGATTTTAGTACCAATCGGTTGGGCTGTAGGCGACATGTGGGGCGTTCTATTATTGGGTGGTTTAATGCGCCTAATCTTAAGCCATCATGTGACATTCTTTATTAACTCACTATGCCACATGTGGGGTAAACGTCCATATACTGACGAAAATACCGCGCGTGATAACTTCTGGTTAGCTATTGCAACTTGGGGTGAGGGTTATCATAACTATCACCACATTTTCCAATACGACTACCGTAATGGTGTGAAATGGTGGCAATACGATCCAACAAAATGGTTAATTTGGAGCTGCTCTAAATTAGGTCTTGCTAAAAATTTACGCCGTATTCCTAGCTTTAATATTAAAAAAGCTGAGTTGGCTATGAAGTTCAAGTATGCGGAACAAGACCTTGCGATCTATGGTCTCAACATGACCGATGATATTGCGACAGCTAAACAACGTATTTCTCAAGAATATGATGCGTTTTCGCAAACTTTGAATGACTGGGCGAAATTAAAAGAGCAGGAAATTCAAGCGAAGAAAACTGCAGTTGCTGAAAAAATTCATCAAATGGATGACAAACTCAAACTTGAATTCCAGCAAGTTGAACAACGCCTATCTCAGCACCGTGAAACACTGAATCAATTAATGCGTAATTTGAAAAAGAGAACCGCTTAATTGTTTTAAGCTTCTCAAATGATATAGCCTCCCTTGTGGAGGCTTTATCATTTTAAGCTACAGTTTTTCTATCTGGTCTTTGCTATAGTTTCTACATAATTTTAATTTTTAAAGATCATTATGCTGTTCAATGCCCGATATAACACCCTGCCACCTCGCCTGTACCATCATCAGCAGCCTGTACCCTTAAAAGGCTCAAAAGCAGGACATTTCAATGCTGCTTTGGCTGAACAGTTACAATGGTCGGATGAAGATAAAGCTCAATGGGTAGAGATTTGCAGCGGGCAAAAAATATTTGAGGAATTTGAGCCGCTAGCGATGGTCTATGCTGGTCATCAGTTTGGTCAATGGGCCGGCCAATTAGGCGATGGACGCGGCTTATTGATTGCGCAAATCATCGATAAACATGGGCAAACCATTGACCTGCACCTTAAAGGTGCCGGCTCTACGCCTTATTCACGCATGGGCGACGGACGCGCGGTGCTGCGCTCGACCATTCGTGAATATTTGGCAGGACATGCGCTTAACAGCTTAGGCGTTGCATCCAGCAATGCGGTGGGTTTTACCAGCTCCGAGCAAGGTGTGCAGCGTGAAAAATTAGAGTTAGGCGCAATGGTACTGCGTACATCTGACTGCCATATCCGTTTGGGGCATTTTGAATGGATCAATCAATATCAGGGTGATTTGCTACCTGAATTCACGCAAAAATGTATTGAGTGGCACTACCCTGAATGCTTAGATGCCGAACAACCTATTTTAGCTTTTGCCACTCAAGTCATTCAGCGTACCGCAGTGATGATTGCCAAATGGCAGCTGATTGGCTTTGCGCATGGCGTGATGAATACCGACAACCTGAATATTACCGGTTCAACATTGGACTTCGGCCCTTATGGCTTTATGGAGCGCTTCCGTCCAAATTGGATTAACAACCATTCGGACTACCAAGGCCGCTATACCTATCAACAGCAGCCAAGTATCGGGCATTGGAATTTATGGCAATGGCTGAATAATCTCGTTCCGCTCTGCCCTTCAGATTATGACAAAGAACAGTGGAAAGAAGATTTAGCTAAGTGCTTAGAGCATTTTGAACTGACCTTCTTGGAACATTATAAATTGGGCTTAGCTCAGAAAATGGGTTTGCCAAGTTTTCATAAAGACAGCTTTGACTGCGCCATGGCCTTTTTGCGTATTCTGCAAAGTGAGCAACTGGATTACTCGCAAAGCTTTATTCGTCTGCAAAATCATGAATATGAAGCCATTAAAGACGACTGCTTAGACCGCCGCGCCTTTGAAGGTTTCTTGGCACAATATGAAAGTATCCGTGAGCATCAGGACACCGATGCTTTAGATGCGGAAATGGCACAGGCCAATCCGCAATATATCTTGCGTAACCATATGGCGCAAAAAGCAATTGAGCTTGCTGAACGCAATGATTTTTCAGAAGTACAGCGTTTGTTTACATTGCTGAGCCAGCCATTTATTAAACAGCCTGAACTGGAAACAACAGAAGATTTAGGACCTTTACCTAGTGATGTGCCTGAAGTGATGGTCAGCTGCTCGTCTTAAAAAAATATCCACAAATCCACATTTCACTCGAATCAAAATTGTGGATAATTTAGACATTATCCACAATACCGAAATGGATGGACTGTAATGCCGTCCATCCTCTAAAAAATAATGACAAGAAAACGTATCACTATTTTTAGTTTCGCTACCCTCTTCTGTATTGTGGCGGCCTACCTTGCCTATCAAAAATTTGAAAAATATCTACCTACACCTGCCAATGCACTGGCCATTCCACCTGAATTAAGCGATTTGCAAATTCAAAAAATTCGCACAGAAACGCCGATCGACAGTATTCAAGTACATAAAGCTGAGCGTTATTTAGAGTTAAAACATCAGGATCAGGTCATTCGGCGTTACCCGATGCGTCTGGGTTTTCAACCGCTTGGACATAAAGTTCAAGAAGGTGATGGCAAGACGCCAGAAGGAACTTATCATATAGATTGGCGCAATCCGCAAAGCGCATTTTATAAATCTTTGCATATCTCTTACCCCAATGCGGCCGATAAACAGAAGGCTAAAAATCTAGGGGTTTCTGCAGGTGGTGACATTATGATTCATGGTTCGGCGACCAGTTTACAAATGAAAGCTGCACCACAACTGATGACGTATTTCCCACAAAAAGATTGGACTTGGGGCTGTATTGCAGTGCGTAATATTGATATGGATGAAATTTGGCAATTGGTAAATAATGATACCGTTGTTCATATTCATCCTTAGGCTTTAACGTTCAAGCTTATTTTTAGGTTATCCCCTATGATTGCATTACACGCTGTAGCTGCTAAGACGGCCTTAGCCCTGCCTGAAACTACATGCAGCCAGCCTTTTGGTGAAGGCTGTGATGTGTTTAAGGTGATGGAGAAGGTCTTTATGCTGAGTTTTCATTTGGAAGGCAAAGCGGCCATCAACTTAAAGGTGCTGCCAGACAATGGCTCAATGCTCAGAGATATTTATCCCTTTATTCGTGCGGGCTGGCATATGAATAAGCAGCATTGGATTTCTGTTTTTACAGATGAAGAATTAGAAGAAGAACTTCTGCAAGATTTGGTGCTGAACTCTTATGAATTGGTGGTATCGAAGTTAAACAAAGGACAGCGGCAGAGGATTGAATTGCTGAGGAGTGTTTAGATAACACTTCCCTTACCATCAGATTGTTACGAATTTCGTCTAATCGCCTTTATGTTAATTAGATAGTGAGTCTATGATATTAAATATTTTTTTAAATATAATTACTATTATTTCTATTAGCGTAATATGAATATGGAATACTTATTAGCTGAGAAAGACCGTTTTATAATTGAGCATGCCGTCGGAAGACTAAGTAATACGCTTCGGATATTTGGCGAAGAACATATGCGTTTCCACAGATTAGCAGATGTTGATCAAGAGGAGGCTATTAATAATTATGATCGTGGCTTTGAATTAATTTTAGAAAGTTTCCATACCCTGTATGACGTATCAAAAAAGTATTTTAATTTTTTTGAATTTGCAGAGAGCACATTGTTAATTCTGCTACGTAATGCCATTCATCATCGTGATCATAACTTGTTTAAAAGTTGGAATGCTCAAATGGCTTTAAATGATGGTTATAAAAAATTTTATGGAGCTAGCTTTCTTTTATGCTCTTATAAACCAATCGATGATGGTTCTCACGTGATGCAATATTACTATAAGCTTGAAGATATTTTAGATCGTCTTGATAGCACACGTAATTCACCTTATCTTGATACTTTTCTCAATCAAAAAAATAGAATAGCCCAATTAATATTATTGAATGAACAATTAAATTTTTCAAAAATAATAGCGTATTCTAAACAAGAGCGTTATCCATTGAGTCATATCTATATCAATATACTTCCGATATTGAATGGAGCTCTGAAAAGAGTATTCGAAAGATTGCTTCTGATAGGGATTAAATCGAATGGATTGGATGATGCAGTATATTTAAAACATTTCACTACAGTAGGTTTTTTTGATTTTGATGAAATATTATTCAGAAATGTAAAAATTATCTAAAACCAACTTTATACACGTTATATGAAATAATTTATTTAATCTAACATAAATCAATATCTTACAACAATCCGCTCTAGAATCCAGTGCTAGAGCGGTCTTTATATGAATGTTCTCTCAATTTTCGTACTTTGTTAGAACTTTTCAAAATCATTCTTTAGTAACAGTGAACAAAGGCTCGTCCCTAAGCCTTCATGGTATTAAATCTTCTTCGCTTGCATCACTTTAAACAGCACATACAGCAGTAAAATCCATACGGGCTGCATCAGCACCGACAGCATAAAGCCCTGATTCCACATGATGTATAAAATAATCAGCATGAACACCAAAACAAAATAGTTGGTGAACGGTGCAAATAATGCAGGAAACTTGGTCAGTATGCCCTGCTGATGCATCGCTTTTCTAAACTTCAGGTGAATCAAGCTGATCAGCATCCAATTCAGCACCGCAGCGCTCACCACGATATAAATCAAATAACTCAATGCTTTTTCAGGCAAGAAATAATTCAGCAGTACACAGCCAAAAATCAGCAAAGCAGAAAATAAAACCGCGGCAATCGGCGTACCGTGTTTATTCACCTGCTTAAATGCTTTTGGCGCATTGCCTTGTTCTGCCAAGCCCAGCAGCATGCGGCTATTGGCATACATGCCGCTATTACAGACCGAAACGGATGCAGTCAAAATAATAAAGTTCAGCAAATGTGCCGCCCAATCAATCCCCATCTGATTAAAAATCATCACAAAAGGACTATGATCCAAACCGCCAAGTTTCAACTGATTCCACGGCACCAGCGACAGCAGTACCGCCAAGGAACAGATATAAAATAAGAACACGCGGATCACGGTCTGATTCACCGCTTTGGGAATATTTTGATCAGGATTTTCAGTTTCAGCCGCCGCCATGCTGATCAATTCAATGCCGCCAAAAGCAAACATCATAAAGGCTAGCATGTAGAATAAGCCTTCAAAACCGTGCGGGAAGAAGCCGCCATGTACCCATAAATTACTAATCGAAGCGGTAGAGTCTGCGCCTGCTGTAAGTAGCAGGTATATACCAAAAATAATCATGGCAACAATCGCCACAACTTTAATCATCGACAGCCAAAATTCAGATTCTGCATACAGTTTGACATTGGCTAAATTGGCTAGCGTAATCACAGCAAAAAACACCAGAACTGAAACCCAAGCAGGCACATGCGGCCACCAGTAATTGATATATTTGCCTATCGCAGTCAGCTCGGTCATCACCACTAAAATGTAGAGAATCCAGTAGTTCCAGCCCGTTAAAAAGCCAGCAAACTTGCCCCAATATTTAAAAGCAAAATGACTGAATGAACCTGTGACTGGCTCTTGTACAACCATCTCGCCCAACTGGCGCATAATCAGAAAAGCAACCAAGCCACCAATCAAATAGCCCAGAATTATCGATGGTCCAGCCGACTCAATAATATACGCAGAGCCTAAAAATAGCCCTGTCCCGATTGCGCCACCCATTGCAATCAGCTGAATATGACGGTTCTTTAATCGGCGCTGCAGTTGAGGCATTTCGCTGCTCACAACACGTCTCATCTTATAAAAAAGTGGATTGTAGCCTGTGCAGCTCTTTGCAGCCAAATATTCGCAGTTTATTTCTGTATGAATCATTATGGAATACAGCGTGTGAGCTGCATTACTCCATAGCACTTGGTAATTTATAGGCTTGACAATACAGGCCATATGATTCCATTACAACATCCGAAATCTTTAGCCGCCAGTGTGCTGAAGTGGCTGAATATATTGCCCTTTCAAATATAAACAGCTCTCAATTGAGAGCTGTTTTTAGCATTCACCACGCTTGATGGTTGATTGATCGCGAATGCAGTACGCCTAAACCTATTCTAACCATTCATACTGCGGTGTCATGTAAATCTTTATTTACGCTGTGGCACTTCAGCCCAGCGTGCATAACTCTTCGTGCTTTTCAGCACAGTGCCCGCTTGTTTTGCAGCGACGCCACTATAGTCCTGAGAGAAACTATCTGAATTTTCATCAAAACTCGCACCATCAAATAATGGGAAAGTTCCGGCTTTTTTCTGAATCACCACATCATCAATCATCCAGCCGCGGAAACCGTTATAAAGTTCATCGACTGTTCTGAATTGGAATTTCAGTTGGACATTGGCCTTGCCTGCATATTCATCTAATGAAATTGCTTCTTGCTGAACAGCAGCCGGCGCGAGGTTAAAACCTAAATTACTGTATGGAATCGGCGCGCGCTCATATGCAGAGGACGGATCTGCCAGCGGGTTTAATCGAGCCAAGGTCTTAAAGCTGTTGCCACCGTCGGTAGAAACTAAAATATTCATCAAATCGAACCCTTGATTATTTGGATTGACCGACTCAATTTCCCACCATGTTTTAAAGCTTAAACTCAAAGGCGCATGATATTGGCTTAGATTAATAACAGGTGAAATCAATTCTCCCCTATTGTCATACTGCGAGGTGCCGCCATCAAACTCTAGAGCCGTGGATGAATCACTTAAAGCGCCAATAAAATTACCATTTACTTTGTCACCATACCAATATGCTGTATTGCCTTGCAGTGGCTCAGGTACCTTGCCTTGACTTTGGTCATTCGGCGCTAAGCGCACACGCTGATTTACTTGATTATTACGAATGTTGTGACCTTTGTTTAGCAACTGCCAATCGACATTAGCCACACTTGGTTGCGACCTTGTCCATGCATTGCGGGTTGCAGAGTCCACTTCAAAAGTTTCACGCCATACCACATCTGCAGATGCTGTTTCAGGCAGCACTTCAAATTGATAGCCCGATGCAGAAGAAGCAATGACCGTAACTTTTTTCGTAATAGTGTTAATTCCTGCACCGTTAATGGTGAGCGTGGCATTTTTCAATGCTTCAAGCAGATCATTGCTCACATTAAATGAAAGCGTGAAATATCCATTGGCATCAGTCAAAGCACTAACAAATGCGCCATTGGTCGCTGTACCGCCAGACAATGACACTTGCGCATTCGCCAAAGGTTTCCCTTTAAAAATCACTTGACCAGAGAATGTTCCGACCACTGCATCATTGACTGGTGCATCACTTAGTGTCTGACAGTCTTGGTCTAAGCAGTTGAGAACCACATTCAACACAATGCTCTTATTGGTATTTTTAGGATGGATCAAGAATGCCGAAACTGTAGACTGTCCATTTTTAGTGACCAAAACATAATATGTGCCTGCAGCCAATTTAGGCAGTTTAACGATGCCTTGAGCATTGGCAAGATAACTTTGACCTTTAAAATGAGTTGCTGTCGGTAAACTATTAATCGGTGGAAAGAACTGCTCAGAATCATCCGCTATAATTGTATTCGTTGCTATTTTCAGACTGCCTGCTTGTACTTTTTGCCATTCTTCATCACTTAAAATCTGAATCGACGCAGCATTTAATGCAAGATTATTTACATCCAACAGCGTCAGCTCTTCTACACTTTTTTGTACCATGGCATCGGCAACTGGCTCTGACGGTACGCTTCCTGTCTCATCACGATCACTACCACCACATGCCGTTAAACCCAAGACACCCGTGACCATTATTATTTTTGCAAATGCTATATTTTTCATCTGTTCTGCCCTCTAATTTTCCATTTTTAAAATTGTTATCTCTACATTGAACTCTGCCAGCCCAAACATACTGGTGAATATTCCAGCAAAATAATAACCAATTTTCATTAAATGCGCAAATTTCGCGTTTTTATGTGATTTTTATCATTCATCCAATTGCCATTGTTTTGCTGTAAAGGGATGCCCATTCCTTCAAAAATGGAATACTAATAAATATCTAATACTAATAAAAACTTTAAAAAATAAAAAATTTACGATATAAATAAAAATCGGTTATAGATAAATTCAAACTTATTCATAACCGAACAATTTAAATTCCATTATGACAATGCAAAGTTTTTTTTAATACATATCAATACGGTTAAATAAAACAACTGCTTAAAACTTTACACATTCTAAAGAAGCTAATCTGTTTACAGTCGCTGGTCCAACAGCACTTACCATAGATATTGCGCATATATTTGCGCGCCCATACGTTTTGCTTGGTTGGTATTGAATGAATCTGCTATGTATTTAAAACCAAAGTTTTCATGTTTGACGGAAAGGCCAAACGAATTGGTTTGGGGTTCAAAATGGATTCCCCACATTAGCCCTGTATTCCAATATGCATTGAGCTGCCAAAGACTTATATACTCATTTGAGATTGAACTGAGTCCTAAACTCCAAGCCTGCTCTGAGTCATAATTTAAATCTGTATAAATTTTAAATGGCAGCTTTTGCGCATAGGTCTTATCTTTATCAAACTCTCCCTGAATATCAAACCGTGGACGCTTATCTTGATCATAGCTGATGTTATATCGTGTGTATGGAGCATCTTGCCAATATAAATATGCCAATGCATCCTGAATATTAATTTTTAAATTCCAATTTTTTGCAATAGCACCTCTTAAAGTTGCATCTAGGGCATAGCCATACCCGCTATGCGCCTGCTCATTCCAGCCCATTTTATCTTCTTTCAAAGCAGGATGATCATAACTGTAATCTATGCTCCCATTCAGCCATTTGACGCGGTCCATAAGCTCTTGCTGATCTGTCGTTACCCCTAGCGCATTAATATGACCATCAATATAATGACGCCCAATTAACGCGGTTATACCCGTTTCTAAATTCCAATTCGAACTAATGGGCCATGTATAGGCAGCCCGAGACCCAACAGTATCAATATGCTGTGCTTCAAGCCTCAAGTCATACGTTGAGTTTGCATCGATAGGCAGTTCATTCTGTATTTGATAATAAAGCTTTGCTGTATCCTCACTGAAATTGAGCGCATAGTCATATCGCCAGATCCAGCTAAAATCCCAATTACCCTGCTTTACGCCCAATTGCATTAAACCATGAGCAAATGCATTTTTTCCTGATTTAAACTTAGAATCATCCCAATCATCTGTAAATGCATGAATCGCTAACGGTTCACTATAAACATCTGCTTGCACTTGATAATAGATAGCCTCTTGTGCATAGCTATAAAACGGGAGCGATAATCCCAATAATACTAATTTTTTTTTCAACATAGAAAAAAGGGGGAACATCGTTACCCCCTCTCCTTAATTCATTATTATGGTGCAATCATTAGCACAGTGTTATCGGTAAATTTCGCAGAATAAATGCTATTCGATACTCTATTGATCGTACCGTAGCTAACAGTACCGACTTTAATATCAGCAGAACTGAATTGATCTAAATCTGGAATTTCTACAAATGCACCATTCGCATGAGATACTCTTGACCAGATAATTGGAGATTGCGCGATCAGATTGTCAGTTTTTACATCTATATTTAATGTATTTTGATCAACTGTAACTTTAAGATTTGCTATCCCTTTTTGGTAATCATTCCTTTTAGCGTTAAGCAGTAAACTGAATGGCTTCACAGCAGCCCCCCCACCTTTTACGTTACCAGAGAGATTAACTGTCAAATCTGCATTAATAAATGCAGCCGCAGATTCGCCTTGGGTAATATCAAAGGTTTTAGTCAGATCATTTTTTAGCTTAATATTTGCATCTAAGCCTAAGTTTTCTGCTCCGCTTAAAGCTTCACCTTTCAAAATAATTTCATATGGAATAATTTGATTAAATGTTTCAGTACCATTTTTGAATTTAACTCGAGCAGCTTTGCTTGAAAGTTCAGTTAAATTCAGCTTCGCGTTTTGAGTTGTTAACAAAACATTTAAAAATTTAAATTGTGCCGTAACCGGAGCATTTTCACTTTCTGAGTCTTCCAGCTTGATAGCTGTATCATAAACAACTTGAGCGGTACTGTTGCTATTAAACCCTAAGCTTGATTCTAATCCATCCGCATTTTTAGCTGTGATTTTACCGCCTGAAACTATTTTAAAATCATGCTGTTTTGCAGATGCTGTGAATGGCGCATCCAACTTTAAATTGCTTACAGTAATCAAAACCGCATCGCTAAAAACATCTTTTCCAGTAAAAGTACTGCTATCCCAAATATAGTCCATCCAATATTTAGCCGATACACTTCCATTAACAGAAACTGAAGTCGGTGTTACGCTGATTTTAAGACCATTTTTGCTCAAAATATAATCTGGATAATATATCCCCCCATAGGTCGCATCATCCTCTAAAAGTGCCTCTAATTCTGCAGCGGTATAGTCTTTTGTGGAACCTTGAGCATCTTTCTGCGCCAATGAAGCTAAAGTAATGATGAGATCAGAAGCATTACTAATATCATTTCCTGCATTACTTACAGCATCAAATGCAGGCTCATACTGAGACTGCAAACCTTTAAAACTGTCAAAATAGGCAATAATATTGTTCGTAGTTTTGATTAATACTTTAGCTTTCTCTAAATCTGTTGCTGGATTTGATGGGTTAGCTGTTTCCCCATTTGAACCGCCATTATCTGAAGTCCCACCGCTACTAGAAGACCCGCCGCCACCACCGCCACATGCAGTTAAAATTACAGAACAGCTTATTGCTAATAAGGTTTTTTTTAAAATCATTATGTTTTTCCCTCTTAAAAATACAAATAAAAAAGCCTTTAAAAATTAAAGGCTTTTAAAAAAAGATTCAAGAACAAAAAGTAACATTAATCCTCTGGATATTCAAAACGGTAGCCAACGCCATACACAGCTTGAATCCACTCATGGCGGTTGCCAGTTTCAGCAGCATCCGAAATTTTACGGCGCAGGTTTTTAATGTGACTGTCAATGACACGGTCAGCCACCTCAAAACTGTCTGGGTTGATATGATCTAGCAATTGCGCACGTGAATATACCTGCCCCACATGCTCCAAGAACAACTCTAGTAAACGGAACTCCGTTGGCGTTAAGCTCAGCGCTTTTTGTTGATACCAAATGCGCTGCTGTGCTTTGTCCATACGGAATAAATCATTGACTTCGGGTTCTGCTTTTCGTTCTAAACGGCGTAATACCGCTTGCACACGTGCCACCAACTCTTTCGGACTAAACGGTTTGCAGACATAATCGTCAGCACCCATATTGAGCCCCAATACACGGTCAATTTCTTCAGTACGTGCAGTCACCATAATAATTGGCAAATCAGACTGCTCACGCACCTTGCGGCAAATGGTTAAGCCATCCATACGAGGCACCATCAGGTCTAAAATCATCAGACTCGGTTTACGTTGTGTGAAGCTTTCATAGGCTTCTTGCCCATCATGAAACATGCTGACTTCAAAGCCTGCAGCCTCTAGATAATCACGCACTAGCTGTGCAAGTTCCACTTCATCTTCAACCAACATGATATGTTTCATGCATGCTTCCTTTTAATGTTTCATCTGTTTGGGAAATGTCAATTTGCAACGCAAACCGCCCAATGGAGAATGATCAAAACTCAATTCTCCGCCCAATGCTCTAGCTATTTTTACGGATAACGCCAATCCTAATCCTGTACCACCGGTTGCACGCGTGCGCGAATCATCCACGCGATAGAAACGCTCACCTAAACGTGCCAACTGTTCATCAGTTAAACCAAATGGGCTGTCATCGACATACACGGTCCACTGGGTTTCATCCTGCTCAGTATGTACATGCACTTCACCACCAGCTTCCGTATAACGAATACTGTTGCCCAATAAGTTGACCATAATCTGTTTAAAACGGTCTATATCTAATTGTAATGAAGTCCCTTCGCCCGTTGCGGTAATTTTCAAATCTGCTTGCTCAAACTTCGGCTTAAAGCTTTCAACTTCTTGCATCACTACATCACACGGATTGAGCGTGGTCAAATAACAATTCAACTGCTGTGCATCGGCTTGCGCCAAATCCGCCAAATCTTTGGTCAATTTTTTCAAACTACTCACTTGATTGAGCATTGAGGCAAAATGCTCTGGCGTTGGCTTACGAATACCGTCCTGCATCGCCTCAATTTGAGCCTGCAACACCGCCAATGGCGTTTTTAATTCATGTGAAGTATCGGCAACCCATTGACGACGTGACGTTTCATGCTGATCGAGAATCACGGCCAACTGGTTCAATTCATTTGATAAATCGCCGAGTTCATCATTACGGTTCACCGCGACTTGATGTTGATAATTGCACTTGGTTAACTCACGTGTCCCCATTAACAAACGCTGAATCGGTTTTTTAAAGTAGGTCGCCAATAACAGTGCAGCAATTAAACTCGCAATAAAACTAAGCACATAAACCAATAATAAATAACGTTTTTGCTTACTAAAAAAGTTAATACTGATCGCATCATCTTGCTCGAGTACAGGTTTGAGTCCTAGATACCCCACGATTTGATTATTCACCATAATCGGACGATAAGAAATCTGTTCATCTGTCGGTTCACCCACGACAAATTGGCGCTGTGCATCATATAAAGATAAACGCGAACTCAAGCCCAAGCGGTCAGGCATTTGGATAAACTGTTTTTTACCACCATTGTTGGTATTGTTTTGAGATGATTGACCTGTATCTTTATCTTTATCTTTTTCATCCGCGTTCGCTTCTTTGGGGCGGAACACATTTTGATTCGCGCTTAAAGGAAATTTTAAACCTTCAAAGGGTTGAAACTCAGACGGTAAATTTTGTTCCAGCCATTTCAGCTCTTCAGTTTTTTGTTCCGCCGTTTGCTGCGGTGTCGCCAACATCGACGTTGCATTCAAACTATGATCTTGGAAATAGCGCTGCTGCAATGCAATGTCATATTGACGACGTAGCCACCACCGAGAGAGACGATCATAGTCATCGGGTGCTGCCTGCCCTTCAATTTGCAAAATCTGCGCCTGAATCGCATTGCCCCAATCATGATAAACCGTATACACATCGGCTAAATTTTCAATGACATGGTCAAGCTTTTGCATCTCGACATCGGCTACATATTTAGTGAAATTACGCTGCATATTCCAATGCAACACGCCAAGACTTACCGTTGTGATGACGAGCGTCGTCAACAGCACAGTCAGAAACAAGCGTAGGGCAATCGGGATACGACGTATTTTCAAAAGAGAACTCTCATTTTTCTTCTATATTCATTATTGTAGCGAACACGCAACTAAAAAACTCTCCATTGTTTCTACATCTTTATTATTT
The DNA here is from genome assembly GCF_013420015.1 of Acinetobacter sp. YH12039. Taxonomy (NCBI): domain Bacteria; kingdom Pseudomonadati; phylum Pseudomonadota; class Gammaproteobacteria; order Moraxellales; family Moraxellaceae; genus Acinetobacter; species Acinetobacter sp. YH12039. The sequence continues at coordinate 43,655 of NZ_VOZA01000007.1, forward strand.
AATCTTTAACCATCGAAAAAAATATCTAATCTGGTGGGGTATAGACTATGAAACAAATGACCAAAATGGCTTTAATCGGTGCAAGCGTATTGAGCATGGGTGCATTGACGGCTTGTCAATCAACAACCGCACCAAAAGATAACGATCATGGCCGTATGATGAAACAACATCATAGTGATCAAGATCGTCGTATGTCACCTGAGCAACGTGAACATTTCAAACAAATGCGTGCAGAGCAACGTCAAGTGTTTGCAGAGATGCAAAAAGCCTGTGATGGCAAGACTACAGGTTTAACAGTTCAAGTAAAAGCTGGCGATAAAAGCATTGATGGTACATGTACCATGGTGTTCAACGCAGACCGTCAAGACATGAAAAAAGCACGTGGTGAACACAAACCAATGCGCGGTGAACATCGTCCAATGCATGGCGACATGCGTGGTCAGATGCAACGCGGTGAGCCACTGACTGATGCAAAACGTGCAGAGCTGACTAAACAATTTGATCAGCGTTTAGCAGAACGCCAAGCGAAGCAACAAGCGATTATGAAAGCATGCCAAGGCAAGACTGATGGTAGCACGGTTGCGATTAAAGTTGGCGAACAGCAAATCAATGGTAAATGTGAAGTTCGCTTCCAACCTAAAGCCCCTGTTGCCCCGACGCCAGCACCAGTAAAATAAGTCAAAGTTAGCTCGCAATATCATTGAGTATAAAAAGGCACTCCCATGAGTGCCTTTTTTATTGGACATATCTTTTTACGCTTTTTGACTATTTGTGTCATTCATTTTCAGCCAAAAGTGTTTACACTCAATGCACTTAGCATTTTCAAGGGATATTTCTTTGACTTTACAGTCACCAACAAATCGCCCTGAAATGCTTGTACCCAATAAGAAGATGTTGCACGATTAGAACCATTCCAATACGTGTCATTGAAGACACGTTCAAATGTTTATTTAGGATTACTAACGCTGGTAGAAACCAGTATTGAGGAAAACGATATGCCACAATACAAAGCGCCCTTACGTGATATGCAATTTGTTCTGCATGAACTTTTAAAAGCAGAAGATCACTATGCACAATTGCCTGCATTTTCTGATACCGTAAGCCGTGAGTTGGTTGACCAATATCTAGAAGCTGCTGCTGACTTCTGTGAAAATGAACTTTCTCCTCTTAACCAAGTCGGCGACCGTGAAGGTTGTACTTGGAATGATGGCGTTGTAACAACACCAACTGGTTTTAAAGAAGCGTATCAAAAATATATCGAACTCGGTTTCCCATCTTTGTCTGCTGAAGAACAGTATGGCGGTCAAGGTCTACCTGTTTCACTAGGTAACATCATTTCAGAAATGGTGGGTACATCGAACTGGGCTTGGGGTATGTATCCAGGTCTATCTCATGGTGCTGTACGTACTTTAGAACATCACGGTTCTCAAGAACAAAAAGACACTTACCTGCCTAAACTTGTTTCAGGTGAATGGACAGGTACGATGTGCTTAACAGAATCTCATGCAGGTTCTGACTTAGGTATTATCCGTTCTAAAGCTGAACCACAAGCAGACGGTAGCTACGCAATCTCTGGCGAGAAAATCTTTATCTCTGCTGGTGAACACGACATGGCTGAAAACATCATCCATATCGTCCTTGCTCGTCTACCAGGTGCACCAAAAGGCACGAAAGGTATTTCATTATTCATCGTACCTAAATTCAATGTAAATGCTGATGGCTCAATTGGTGAGCGCAATGCTGTACGTTGTGGTTCGATTGAACACAAAATGGGTATCCATGGTAACGCGACTTGTGTCATCAACTTTGATAACGCAAAAGGTTTCTTGATTGGCCCTGAAAACCGCGGTCTAAACTGCATGTTCACATTCATGAACACTGCACGTATCGGTACTGCTGTACAAGGTCTTTCAGCTTCTGAAGGGGCTTTCCAAGGTGCGCTTGCTTATGCAAAAGACCGTTTGGCAATGCGTTCACTTTCAGGCCCTAAAGCTCCTGAAAAAGAAGCAGATCCAATTATCGTTCACCCTGCTGTACGCAACATGCTGATGACGCAAAAATCATTTGCTGAAGCTGGCCGTGCTTTGGTTTACTTATTGTCTTTCCATGCCGATATCGTGGAACAAGGTGCAACTGAAGAAGAACGTAAATTCTCTGACAACATCTTGTCTCTATTAACACCAATTGCTAAAGCATTCTTAACTGAAACAGGTTCTGAATCTGCGAAGCACGGTGTTCAAGTATTCGGCGGCCACGGCTTCATTTCTGAACATGGTATGGAACAAATTGTACGTGATACACGTATTTCATGCTTGTACGAAGGTACGACTGAAATTCAAGCAATTGACTTGTTAGGCCGTAAAGTATTGGGTACTCAAGGTGCAATGTTGAAAGACTTCACCAAGATCATCCATAAATTTGTTGAAGCTAACAAAGACAACGCTGCCATGAAAGAATTTGTTGAGCCGCTTGCTGCGCTAAACAAAGAATGGGGCGACTTAACCATGCAGATTGGTATGAAAGCAATGCAAAACCCTGAAGAAGTAGGTGCTGCTGCAGTCGATTACCTCTACTTCTCTGGTTATGTAACGCTTGCTTATTTATGGGCTCGCATGGCACTAGTTGCACAAGAAACTTTAGCTGCAGGAACAACAGATGTTGATTTCTACAATGCAAAAGTAACGACTGCTCGCTTCTACTTCAAGAAAATCTTACCACGCGTTCGCTCTCATGTAGAAGTGATTGCAGGTGGCCTAGATCCTCTTATGGCATTGGATGCAGAACACTTTGCATTCTAATGTGAATATCTAAAACATATTCAAAAAATTGTACTCGTGAGTGCAGAAATAGAGAAAGGACGGTCATAGCATTGGCAGTCCTTTTTCTTTATAAATAGTCCCATAATTTTACTTTGGTCAATTTTCTCCACGCTTTGTGTCGATACAAATTGCCCCAAGTCCATAGATTCAAACAATAAACAGGTGAACGAACATGCCAATTTATAATGCGCCGCTTGCAGATATGAAATTCATCTTAAATGATGTTTTTAAAGCAGAACAATTCTGGCAAAACAACGAAAATCTTGCTCACGTTGATGCTGCTACTGCAGAAGCCATTCTTGAAGAAATGGCAAAATTTGCGCAAAACGTCACTCATCCATTAAACCGCACAGGTGATGAAGAAGGCGCAACCTATAGCAATGGCAATGTCACGACTCCTGCTGGTTTCAAAGAAGCATTTAAACAATATGCTGAAGGCGGCTGGATTGGTCTAGGCGCAGATGAAGAATGGGGCGGTCAAGGCATGCCAAAAATGCTGACTGTTCTGTCTGATGAAATGCTGTTTGCAACCAACCCATCATTCATGCTCTACCCGCTTCTTTCTGTTGGTGCAGGCATGGCGTTAAACAGCTATGCATCACAAGAGCAAAAAGAAACTTATTTGCCAAAAATGTATACAGGCGAATGGTCAGGCACCATGTGCTTAACTGAACCGCATGCAGGTACAGATTTAGGTATTATCAAAACTAAAGCCGAACGTAATGAAGACGGTACTTATAACATTACAGGTACGAAAATCTTCATCACTGGCGGTGACCACGACCTTTCTGAAAATATCATCCACTTAGTTTTAGCGAAAACGCCTGATGCGCCTGCGGGCTCACGCGGAATTTCACTATTCATCGTACCTAAATTCTTGGTGAATGCAGATGGTTCATTGGGTGAGCGTAATGCTGTAGGCCCTGGTTCTATTGAACATAAAATGGGGATCAAAGCGTCTGCAACATGTGTGATGAACTTTGATGGCGCGAAAGGCTACCTGGTTGGTAAAGAAAATGAAGGCCTTGCAGCGATGTTCGTCATGATGAACTACGAACGTCTGTCTATGGGTATTCAAGGCCTAGGTGCTTCTGAATTTGCTTATCAAAATGCAGCGCAATATGCGACTGATCGTTTACAAGGCCGTAGCGCTTCTGGCGTTCAATCGCCTGCAAAACCTGCAGACAGCATCTTAGTTCATGGTGATGTACGTCGTATGTTGCTGAACGCACGTGCCAACAATGAAGCGTCTCGTGCATTTGCGGTTTATGTTGGTCAACAACTGGACATTACCAAGTTCTCTACTGACCCAGAAGCAGTCAAAGCAGCCAATAACCGTGTTGCGCTATTAACACCGATTGCGAAAGCGTATTTAACTGATACAGCTTTCCAAGCAACACTCGATGCGCAAATGGTCTTCGGTGGTCATGGCTTTATTCGTGAATGGGGTATGGAACAATGTATCCGTGACCTCCGTATTGCACAGATTTACGAAGGGACCAACGGTGTTCAATCGCAAGACTTAATTGGTCGAAAAACCATTAAGTGCAATGGTGAATTCATTGCTGAATATATCCAAGAAATCCGTGATTTTGCCAATAATTTAGATGCCAGCTTGAACTACATCAAAGATGCAACATTAGATGCAGCAGCTGAAGTTGAAGCTGTGACTCAATATGTACTTGAAGCTGCTCGTGAAAACATTGAATTCCCGAACTCAGCAGCAGTTGATTACTTACATGCTGTAGGCCTACTCAGCTTTGCCTATATGTTTGCCCGCATTGCAGATGCAGCAAAAGACAAAGATGGCGAGTTTTACCAAAACAAACTTGCACTAACTCTTTACTTCACGCAGCGTATTTTGCCTGAATTGGCTTTACGCATTGCTAAAGTGAAAGCAGGTTCTGAAGTGATCATGAACTTCTCTGAAGATTACTTTACCAACCAAGCTTAATTAGTCGCACAAAATCAAAAATGCCCGATTTATCGGGCATTTTTTTATTCATTGTAGTGATAATATTTCCTGACTGACCTAGCCATTTCAGAATTCGCATTTTCCAAAGCTTTTGCCACATTCATCGCATCTACAGCACTTCGGTTTTGACTGACTTTAAATTTCCCGATCATCGACTGGATATCGACTTCAATCGCCACAATTTTCTCTAACTGTTCAGCAATAAAATCATTAGGCGCATCGCCCATTTTCCACGGCACGGGTTGGCTAGCTTCATGTTGTCGAGTCAACCGAGCCAGAACCCCTCGTAAATATTTTTCATCGTCAACTTTACGAATTGTGCCTTTGACATGCACCACACGGTAATTCCATGTCGGTACAACGCGATGATGCTCCTGTTTTCCTTCATACCAGCTAGGCGAAATATATGCATCATCGGCATGAAAAATCACATAGGCGTGCGCTGACTGATTTAGCAATTCAAACATTGGATTGGTCTTGGCAATATGACCGCGCAATATACCCAATTCGCCTGACTCAGTGTCATATTCTAGTGGTAAATGATTCACTTCCAACTCACCATTGGGTGCCGTCAGTATTACTGTCGCCAAAGCATGCTTACGCATAAGATCAATCAGATCAAGGAGTTCATTCTGTTTAAAATGCGTTGGTTGATACATCGTCGCTTCATTCTTATAGGACAAAATTTAAGCTCAAACTTAACATTAAAGACTTTATTTAACCTAAAAAATATTTTTGTCATATGCGCTTCATGTGCATGAAATTTGCTTGGTATTTAATGACTTGTTCTTGATTGAATATTCACGCAATTTACACAGGAGGAAGATATATGAAACACCGTGATCCTAAAGTAGAAAAAATTGAAGCCCTCCTCGACCGACTTGGCAATCTTGCTGTAGAAGGTTTTCATTATCTTGCGCTGTTTGTCATCGGCTGTATGATTTTATGGTCTGCGGGTCATACCATTTTTGAAATTATTACAGTTAAGCAATTCGCCACGATTGACGATATTTTATTATTGTTTATTTACCTCGAACTCGGTGCCATGGTTGGTATTTATTTTAAAACCAACCACATGCCTGTTCGCTTCCTGATTTATATTGCTATTACTGCCCTGACCCGCTTGCTCATTGCGGATATTCAGCATGACCATAAAGCGGATATGGGCTTGGTCATTACTACAGGTTCGATCCTCATCCTTGCTGTGGCCATTTTGATTGTGCGCTATGCCTCTTGGACATATCCTTCGGTTATTCGAGATAAGCATTCCGAGAAGCCACTGCCTGAAGGAAAAACCCCACGTCCGCAAGATGATGAGTTAGCTTAGTCTTATTAAAGCCCCTCTTTTTTAAGGAGGGGTTTGGGGAGATTAAATTACCGATTCGGCACTAATACATAGCGACCATTTTCAAAGATCCAATACATGCCACTTGGGGGTGCTGGTAAACCAATCCGTTTCCAATCGCTGATAAAGGTATAGGTCGAACTGGAAATACTGGCACTCGCAGGATCGCCATTGACCCAACTATAGCTTTGTGAATTTTGAGTAATCGTGGTCGGTGCCTTGTATTGAATGCTAATGCCACTCTGAGGATACTGCGGATAAGGTCGATTTGGATATTGCGGATAAACCGGCGGACGACTTGGATACTGAGGATAATGTTGAGGATAATTCGGCGCATGCTGCGGATAGCCAGGCCGATTCATCGACGGTGGACGGTGTTGTGGTTTTGATGTATCTACACCTTGGTAATTTGCCCATTTGTTTTCCGCAAAAGTACTGGCTGAAGCACTGATCAGCATCACACCTGCAATCGCATAGAATAATGTGGTTTTCACTTAAGCTCTCCTCGACGGTTTATACGCTCAGTATAAATTCCATTGTAGGAGAAAAAATGGATAAAAATCCATCAAGTGCAAGAATTTGTTAATTTTCCGACCAAGCTGATCGCACCTTCAGGCTAGCCTGTTTTTCATTGGATTATGCTAAGATTGATTTTATTTCGTAGTGGATCAAATGCTGTGTCTGAATTAAGTTTTGACCGACTTCATCAATTTTTTTCTAAAGTTCCAAGTATTCAAGAACAACTGATTGACTCGTACGGAACCGATGGTAAAACTGCTTGGTGGTTTAAATTTCAAATTAATGTAGATCACCCTTTAGCATGGCAAACTGTTCAAGAATTGGGCCATGTATTGAACTATATTTCTAAAAATGAACGCTTACCGACTCAATTTTTACCGGTTTCTCCGCCACCATATATGAATGGCGAAGCAAGACAATTCTTGTCTTGGGTGATTCAATGTAACCATGCCGATTTTCCACCAGATGTCATCTGTGACTGGTTAGAAGCTCGTTTGCCACAACCGGTAGATGATGCAGATAAATGGAAAATCAAAACCGATATTAAAGAATTGGATCAAATGACGGATAAAGATTTAGATCAAATCGTTCCGCCGAATCCTGTACCGAAGAATTAATAATTGCTAAATACACCTCTCCCTAACCCTCTCCTGAAATGAGAGGGAATTCCTTCCCCCTTTGGGGGAAGGTTAGGATGAGGGGAAAATTAAAAAGTAGATATTCCGCTCCATTCCATAAAGCGATACAACACATATTTCAACTTAGATTCATCGGCATACGTATCGTAATCCACACTCATCTGCTTACCATCACGGTTTGACCAAGCCGTATTAAAATACTGATTTGCCTCTTTAAAGACTTGAGCGTCTTTCAAACCGATCACTCTTAAATCCGTTTCTAAATTATAATTTTTCAGGTTACGCGCTGTGAAATTGGCAGAACCTAAAATCATATCTGCCTGATAGGCTGTTCGTTTTAAAATCATCTTGCTATGGCACTGCTCACCTTGGGTATTACACCAACGCACATCAATACCAGCATCATGCAATTCAGAAGCAACAGGACGGTTTGGAATACCATTTTTGGTACGACCAAAAGCATCTTTATTCGGATCGAGTAATACCCGAACTTTCACGCCACGTTCATGCGCAGCAATGAGTGCTTTGATAATTTTACGTTCTGACAAGTAGAACATCGCGATATCAATTTCAGTTCCAGCTTTCTTCGCGCTATCAATTAAGTCGAATGTGGCATCATAAATTGCTTTTTCAGTTAGCACTTGAACCTGTGGCTGAGTTTTCGCCGCTTCAACATCCTTAATCACCACAAATGGAATATTGGCTTTGGACATCATTCCAACGGCTTGCTCGGTCTTTAACAGATCAATCGCGGTCATGCCTTTGACGGTTAAGGCCACATTAGAATGTCGTGAGCTACCATCATGCGGATTCATAGAGGTGACCAAACCTTTCCAACCGTCAACGGTATCGACCACCAAGGTTTTACGATGATTGGCTTTAAAGTTGAAAAGATCCATATAACTGCGGATCGTCACCTTTTCGGTTCCCAATGGGTTCGGTAACCAGCCTTTTTCAGGATTATTTCCAATATCTTGACAGCAGATATACCAAAAGCCAGACCATGCTGGATTGGAAGCACGAAGCGGTACCAAATTGGTTTCCATCAACTCAATGCCCCCTTGCCGTAATTGACGATAATGTTCAGGTTGAATGCCGTCATATACCGAATTGACCGGGTCAGTAATCACAAAAATTTCCACTTGAGGAGATAGACGACGCTTCAAAATCAGCGCATCGGTCAGCTCCTGTGTTAATTGTTCGTGTTTTAATTGAGAGTCGCCAACTTGCGGATTAAAGAGAAACATATCCAACACAATGGTCGACTGTGCTTCTTCGATCATTTTTAGCATTTCTTTAAAAATGCGATGTTTCTGTTGCTGCTTTCCTTGCACATCGATATAGGTTTCATCCACTAAAAAGTTCACTTCAGCATGGCGAAGTTTTCCCGTGTAGTTCAGCCCTTCAGGGAGTGGTTTTAGCGTGTGATAGGTTGCCGATGCCAAATAACCTAAAACCAATAAACCAATGACCACACCCACATAGCGACGACGTGACCAATTGAGCTTGTGATGTATTCGTTGAATGATGCGCATAAGAAAAAACCTAGTCTAATGCGCTCAGACTAGGTTTTATTCATTGATTTTTCAAGAGGATTTCTGTGACTTTACCTAGACTTACTTAGAAAAGTCTGTGCAAATTCAATTAGAAACCAAATTCAAGACCAACCGTAAAATTACGACCGGCTTGTGGAATATTGGCAAGGAATGACGTATGAGAGTAAACATCTTCATCCAATAAATTATTGGCTTTGAAATAGACTCGATAATCATTTTGATCTTTCAATTGACCACTATAGGCCACACCCAAATTCACCATGTTGTAGCCATCTGTTTCACGCTCAAATGCAGTGATTTTGTCTTGTTTGAATACATGTGAATATTCTGCAAGACCTGACCAACCATCGGCAAAGTCAACATCGACCTTGGTTCCTAAGCGCCCTGCAGGCACACGTGGCGCATTTTCACCATCAATTTTGCCGCGTACATAATCACCAAAGACACTGAGTTTATACATATCATTAATGGCATAACCCACTTGAGCTTCCGCGCCATAGAACTTGGCTTTGTCTTGGGTGTAATCAACTAAGCGGAAGTTTTCAAAATTATCTTTGGTTGCAGCATAAATGTAGTTGTCATACCAGTTGTGGTAAACATGAACGTGATAATCCAACTGATCTTTTTCGTAATGGAAACCCAGTTCTAGATTATTGGATTTTTCCACATCCAGATTTTCATTTCCGCGTTCATAGGTATTGGTCGCAAAGTGCTTACCGTTGGCATAAAGCTCTTGTGCCAATGGTAAGCGTTCTTGATGAGAACCCACCAAGGATAATTTATAATTGGGTGCAAACGCCCAGTTCACAGCACCTGAATAAGAGATGCCATAATCATCATAATCTTTTTGTGCAGAATCGATTTGAATTTTCTGCTGATCGACACGGGCGCCCAGCTCGACATGAAAATCACCAAATTGTTTATGCTCTAAACCAAACACACTCCATTTTTGGGTTTTATTTGGGTTCATCAATGATTCTTCACCACTGATATTGAGCTTTTGCTGATTGTATTGTGCGCCAATCACACCTTCCCAATCCGCAATCGGGTTATGCACTAACTCTAAACGACCATCGTAACCTTTACTTTTAAAGGTCGTTGCCGCTGTATCGCCTTCAATTTCGTCATGTTGATAATCGGTATAACTTGCATGTGCACGGAGTTTTTGGAAGCCCGCAAACGGATTCGCAAGTTCGGCACGGAAATCATAACGTTCTGACTTTAAGTCGACCCATGGGCCTGCGGCATCATGATCGTGATCATGTTCGTCATGGGCTGAATGATCATGCTCATCGGTATGCCCATGGTTGTCATGACCATCACAATGTAAATGGTCATCATGTGGATGACAGCTTTCATATTCATGACTATGCCCCGGCAAGCCATATTGGTCTTGACGGTTGCTATAAGACAGTCCAGCAAAACCTCGATCATGAATCCATGACGCACCTACACTGACATTTTGCCCTTCTGCAAAGGTGTTGCCGACACGGCGTTCTTTTTCTAATTCGCCATCATGATCATGAAAATAATTGGGTGCAATATAGTCATTGGCTTTACGTTTCGAGCCTTCTACACGGATGGCAAATTGCTCACCTAAAGCAGCCGTCACACCGGCACTCGCCAATTTTTCATCACTGCCTGAGTTATAACGAACCCCAACTTGCCCTTCATAACCTTTATCAGGAATAGAGGTAGGAATCTTTTGATCCGTCACGTTGACCAAACCGCCGACTGTTCCTGCCGCATATAACAGTGTTGATGGTCCACGGATCACTTCAATTTGTTTGGCCAAAATCGGATCTACCGTAACCGCATGGTCAGGAGATAAGGTCGAAACATCAGCAGTCTCTGAGGCATGTTCTAAGACTTTGACACGAGGGCCATCTTGACCACGCAGCACAGGACGACTTGAACCTGCACCAAACTGATTTGAATATACACCGGGCTGTCCGGCTAACGCATCACCAATTGTGACGCCACCTTGTGCAAGGGCTTTATGTTGAATGACATTATCGGCAACAGCAAAATCTGCCGCACTTTGGTTTAAAGGATGGACCTGAACATTAATAGCTTCGAGCTTTTGTACCTGTTGTTCTGGATCATCGGCATAAAGGTTGGGTGCAATCACTGCAAAAATCGAAACAGTTATTAAATTCTTATGAAAAGACATGTTGGAGAGACTCAAATCAGGCTATTTTTGAATAATGTTATAATATAACATTTCATTCATTTTGCAATAAAAAACATTCTAATCTGCCCAAATCATATACACTCACCGATACAACATTGTATTTATTCATATATTTATTTTAGTTCAATGCCTTTTACCATATCCCATGCTGTACTCGCACCGCCCATTTCCCAATTAAGCGGAAATCGCCTGCCTATTGCAGCACTCGCAATTGGCAGCATGGTGCCAGATTTATTCCGTTTATTTACCAATGCCAATTATGATGGATCACATCAATGGTCGGGGCTCATTGTGCCCAATCTTCTCTTGGGCTTAATGTTTTGCTTGCTGTGGTATGCATTTTACCGACCGATGCTGTTTGCTTTTTTTGGTCTACATAAACCTCTCAATCTACACGGCCTCAATCAATGCTGTGGTTTTATTCTAAGCCTCATCATTGCCATTATTATCGGCACATCCACACACATCCTTTGGGATGGTCTAACCCATGTCGACTTTCGCACCTTTGCCTTTAAAAATATTTTACTGCAGCCTATTCAGCTCTTTGGTCACAGCTATCCGCTACACCGTGTTTTACAAATTGGCTTGTCTATATTAGCACTACCTGTTTTAGCATGGATGATTTACCGCCATCACCTAAACCACCGTAGTACCGTAATCGTCAATCAATGGACTAAAGTTTATGTCTATACTCTAGGGCTACTGTCCTTGCTTGCAGGCTTTCTCAGCTATCTATATTTTGCAGAAAGCGTCTATTCTGATGCGTTTGTTCATGATCTCTATACTTATATTGGTAAATCGATTAATTATTTTTTTCGCGCATTTTTAGCTGTGTTTACCATCGGTAGCCTTATTTTTGTCATCCTTAAATCGGCAACAAATATTTTTAAGCCCTCAGTTGAATAAGCACGATTTAAAATGATCAATGCAGGGAAATTTTACGGTTTTAAAGCCAAGCCCTTGTGACAAAATGGTCAAAAAGAGGCATAATCGCTGTTTCGAATAAAAGCGGTACGCTGTTTACGTATTCGCTGACCTTAACCCATATAGTTGGATTTCTAACGCTATGATGCGAACTCATTACTGCGGTTCTTTAACCGAAGCTCAAATTGACCAAACCGTTACATTATGCGGTTGGGTTCACCGTCGCCGTGACCACGGTGGTGTAATCTTCCTTGACATGCGTGACCGTGATGGTCTTGTTCAAGTGGTTATTGACCCTGATACTCCTGAAGCTTTCGCAACTGCGGACAAAGCACGTTCAGAATTCGTATTAAAAATTACAGGCCGTGTACGTCGTCGTTACGCAGGTACTGAAAACGCGAATATGACTAGCGGTCAAATCGAAGTTCTTGGTAAAGAAATCGAAGTGCTTGCTGGTTCAGAAACTCCGCCATTCCCATTGAATGACGACAACACAAATATTTCTGAAGAAGTACGTTTGAAATATCGTTTCTTGGATATCCGTCGTCCAGAAATGTTAGATCGTCTTCGTTTCCGTTCTAAATTGACTAACCTAATTCGTAACTACTTCGAAGAAAATGGTTTCTTAGACGTGGAAACACCGATTTTGACTCGTGCGACTCCTGAAGGTGCGCGTGACTATTTAGTACCAAGTCGTGTTTCTAACGGTAGCTTCTACGCACTTCCACAATCTCCACAATTGTTCAAACAGTTGTTAATGGTTGGCGGTATCGATCGTTACTACCAAATTGCTAAATGTTTCCGTGATGAAGACTTACGTGCTGACCGTCAACCTGAATTCACACAAATCGACGTTGAAACATCGTTCATGAGTGACGATGACATCATGGATTTAATGGAACGTTTAACGGTTAAGATGTTCAAAGAACTTCTAAACGTTCAGTTCGACAAGTTCCCACGTATGACGTATGCAGATGCAATGCGTGACTATGCATCTGATAAACCTGACTTACGTATTCCTTTGAAACTTGTTGATGTTGCAGACATGATGCAAGACGTTGAGTTCAAAGTATTCGCAGGTCCTGCAAAAGATCCTAAAGGCCGTATTGTTGCGCTTCGCGTACCAGGTGCTGGCGCGCTTCCACGTAGCCAAATCGACGAATACACTAAATTCGTTGGCATTTATGGCGCGAAAGGCTTGGCTTACATCAAAGTCAACGAACTTGAAAAAGGTATTGAAGGTCTTCAATCTCCAATCGTTAAATTCATCGAGCCAATCGTGCTTGATCTATTGAAACGTGTTGGCGCTGAAAATGGCGATATCGTATTCTTCGGTGCAGATAAAGCGAAAATCGTAAACGATGCGATGGGTGCTTTACGTATCAAAGTCGGTCACGACATGAAACTTGCAACTTGCGAGTGGGCGCCACTTTGGGTTGTTGACTTCCCAATGTTCGAAGAAACTGATGACGGTAAATGGACGTCTGTTCACCACCCATTCACGCTGCCAAAATCAAGCGTTGAAGAAGTGAAGAACAACCCAGGTGCTGCACTTTCTGTTGCTTACGATATGGTATTGAACGGTACTGAAATCGGTGGTGGTTCATTACGTATCTTCAATCTAGAAATGCAAAAAGCGATCTTTGAAGCGCTTGGTATTTCTGAAGAAGAAGCAGAAGAGAAATTCAGCTTCTTGCTTAACGCCTTGAAATTCGGTGCGCCTCCTCATGGTGGTTTGGCATTCGGTCTTGACCGTTTAGTGATGTTGATGACTGGTGCATCTTCTATCCGTGACGTGATTGCATTCCCGAAAACTAAGACTGCGGAATGTCCTTTAACTCAAGCGCCTGCGCCAGTTGAAGCGAACCAATTACGTGACTTAGGTATTCGCTTACGTGAAAAACCAAAAGCTGAAGAATCTAAATAATCTTACATTTTAAGATTTAGATTTTAAGGTTCAAAAAACCCTGCGCTATGCAGGGTTTTTTTATTTCAACCTACAAAAGGTGGTCGAAAACCTACAAAACATAAATTAAAGATTTGATTTACTTTGCTAATATCAAAACGCTTCAAGTACGTTATGATGTTGCACTACATCCTTTGAGCAATGGATAGCTCAATTTTCCACTTCCGATTATTTTGTTTTTAGATTCAGATCTTTTTGTACTTTTCACTGAATAAGTCCGGTCTCTTGGCAAAATTTATTTTATCCCATGCTGTCAATTTTGAGACCTTGTGATTCATGTACTTTATATTCAAAATCATCGCGCTATTGCCACTTTGGCTGTTACAAAACTTGGCCTTGATGATCGCGTTTATTCTTAACCTGTTTAACTCATCAATCAAACGTATCACTAGCATCAATATTCAACTGGCCTACCCAGATATGTCAGCGACAGCGAAGAGACAGCTCGTCAGTCAAAGTATCCGCAGCCAATGCTTGACCTATATTGAATTTATTAAATGTTGGGGTATGCCACCAAGTTATAGCCTGAGCTTACTGAAAAATATTTATGGTGAAAATATCCTCACGGAAGCACTTGCGAATAAAAAAGGTGTGATCGTTGTGATTCCGCATTTTGGCTGTTGGGAACTACTCAATGCATGGCTGAACTTGTATACAGAACCGATGATTATGTATAAACCGAATAAAAATAAAGGGATTAATCGGTATCTATTAGAAGCACGAGAGAAGTTTAATGCAACCTTAGTCCCGACAGATGAAACTGGGATCCGTGCCATATTTAAACATTTGAAACAAGGCGGCTTAACAGTGATTTTACCTGATCATTTACCGAAGCCTTCAGGCGGTATTTATTCCAATTTTTTTGGGCAAAATACTTTATCGATCACACTTGTTTCAAAACTTGCTGCAAAAACCCAATGTAATGTCATTGGCTTAAGTTGTATCCGACAACCTAACCTACAGTACTTTGATGTGCATTGCCAAACCTTAGCAGACGAGATTTTATCTAAAGACTTACAATGTTCTGTCGACACGCTCAACATTGCCATGCAAGACATCATTGACCAAGCACCAGAACAGTATATCTGGTCTTATAAACGCTTTCGGGTCTGCTTTGGCAATATCAATATGTACCGCAAATAAAGGTGATCTAAGAACATCTCAACCTTTAGAGTTGTGTTCCGCAGGCTTGAATTAATCTTATTCAATTGAGATCGATTATCGACAGTGGCATAATAGCCTCAATTTCCACTTTAAGTGATTCTCCTATGGCTATGCGTCCTGAAGTCCGTCGTCGTGCAATCGTGTTGATTGTTTTTTCTGTCGTACAATGGTTGTTCATGCGCTACATTTTAGCCAACGAATTATTTAACTTAACCACCTATAACCGTATTGTTTTATTCTGTGTCAGCAGCCTTGCAGGTGCCTTATTAATCTTTGTCGGTTTGATTTATATGGTGTTGAAAGGCAACGCAGATCGCACTGAAGATTAATTCAGTGCTCTCTCAGTTGTTTCCAAACTGATCACGTGCTGTGCTGTATTCCAGATTTCATTGCATTCTTGCCATTTTGCATGACTTACAAAGTGCGACTCATCTAAGCGTATAAATGTCCCTGCTGTACCATAAAGCTGTGTCAGGGTGTCGATAGCAGTCGAACGTATCGAATAATAGCGCTCAAAACACCAGCCCTGCTCATACTGAAAAAGCTCTAAAATCGTATCATATTTCAAAATTTCATAGCCCATGCTTTCAATCGCTTGAACGGTACTTTCACTTAGGTATCGATGTGGCGCATAGTATAAATGCCGATCCGCCAGTTGCTGTTTAAGCGATTTTAAAATACTTAAATATTCTGCTTCCGACTTAAGATAAGTTCCCACAAGATTCGAACCAATGACTAAATCGCAACCATTTTTTGTCTCTAGCGCACGAGCGTTTTGTTTAAAGATCCGATAATCATTGATCGTCACCGGATGTGTAGTTTTTAAATCTTCATACAAGGTAAATAATTGAATTTTTTTTAAAACTTCAGGTTTTTGTTTAATCCCGAACAACCCTTGCGATCGATCTTTTGTGTAGTAAGTGCCCTGATTTAGATGATCCACAATCATCCGAGTTTCATTGCCATCATCGATTAACCAATAATTTTTTGCATTTAAAGTATTCATGAGATGCAGTGGAATATGCTGAATCATCCCTGTAAAAATATCGTCATATTGACTATGATCTGGAAAATACTTTTTCAACTGAAATGCATAAAACTTCTTTTTCCACCCCATAAAAGGTTGATATACAATACGATCCCAGCCCTGAAGTGTCTGTAACATCTGTTGCATCATGCGATGGTCTCGCAGTGAACCATAAACCACTAACAGTTCATTTTGCGTATCGGCTTGATGAAACCGTTGCATTGCCTCAAAGGCATTAAATAACTGTAATGGGGTCCGCACAATAAACAATCGTTTTATCATCACTATTACACTATATTAAGGGATGAGGCAGAATGATTTGCCCACCAAAATTAAACGTTATGATTTCCAATGCCATTTTGATCTTGAACAATAGGTAACCTTTTTGAAACACTTTTTTATTCTCAATGATACCCGTACCAACCTACACCATGGTTGCGAAGTCGTAATGAATAATCTGTACAGTCTAATACAGAAAAATCATCCTGATGCGAAGTTTTCTCAACTTTGTACGGGGCAAACGATTTCTGAAGAAAAATGGCTTGAGTTATTAAAAGATATCGATATTGTCCTGATCAATGGAGAAGGTACACTGCATGATGCAGCGCCTTTTGGTGAGTTTCTCCTCAAACTTGGATCTATCGCCAAACAACAAGGTAAACCTGTATTTCTGCTGAATAGCACTTGGGAAAATAACCCAACGTCTTGGAATGAACTGATTCAAGATTTTGATGGGCTCTATGTACGCGATAAAAAAAGTTTAGCAACGTTGCAGCCACAGCATCCACATTGTGAATATGCCGCCGATTTAACCTTTTATTCGAGTCATCAGTTTAATCCAGCTCATACAACAGAATCAGCATCTGCACGTCCTGCTCAAGTCATTGTGAATGATTCGGTGTATAGCCATGTCAGTGATGCCCTATTTGCCTATGCTGAAAAGCAACGCTTTAACTATCATCCAATCACCAAAAACTTGCCCTTAGATGCGCATACCATTGGCTACAATCCCAAAAAAATGAAGAAATTAAAACAATATAATCTTCTTTCTAAACTCACCTTTGGGCTATATAAGCCGCGTCGTTATTATCAAGACTTTAATTATTGTATTGACGACACACAGGCTTTTAAGCAAAAAATGCTCGAAAGTGATTTAGTGATCACTGGTCGTTATCACTGCTTATGTTTTTGTTTACAGATGCAAATTCCAGTGTTGATCGTTGCATCAAACACCTCTAAAACGCATAACTTGCTCAATGATGCACAGGTTACAGATCGCCATATTCGTTTGGAAGACTTAAAACAACTGAGTCTTGAACAACTTTATGCAAAGGCTAAATTTAGCGATGAAGAAAAGCTCAGACTTCAGTGTTTTGATCAGCAAACCAAGTTAAAACATGAACAGATTTTTAGCCAAATTTGTGCCTAAAAAAAAGCCGCTCAATGAGCGGCTTTTCTTTTAATGTGATTCAGCTTGTCGAATTGCAGCTAATACTGCCTCCGTTACAACTTGCTGACCTTGAGAGGATAAATGTGTTGAATCATCATAATAAAAATCTAAATTTTGTTTTAATTCATCATAATACGAGATATGTAAAACACGCTTACCATCAGCCAAATCATGCAAAGCTTGATTATAAATCACAGTTTGTGGTTCACGACTCATATCTTTATTTGGGGCAATATCCAACAATAAAATATATTTCGCCTGAGTCTGCTCAATCATATAAGCAATATTCTTCTTATACTCTTGAACAGGAACTACATTAGCCTGCCCAACCAAACTATGCCAATGAATTTTTCGCGCATATTTTTTAATTTTTTTCACTATTTTACGTAATAATCTACGCCATGGTGAATCCGGATAATACAAGACAAAAGGTGAACCTTTGAATGTCAGCCAGCTGTCAACTAATCCATATTGAATACTCAAAATATCTGTATTAGCCACGTCTTTTAAATTAAAAAACTGTAACCCTTCACGAGTAGTACTCATAGTATAGCCATAGTTTTCCAAAGCCCAATCTTGTTGTAAAGCAACACGTTCTGGATAAGCATTACCCATATTGCTTATTTCTCCGACCGTATTACAATCTCCTAAAGCAACGTAACGAATTGGTTTGCCCATGTAACCTATTCCAAAGACAGTGATGCGGCATTATACGCTACAAAATATGTCATGTTACACTATCGTGAATCGTTCAAATTTATTTCATTAATGTGAGTCCACATGCAAGCAGATTTCGGCCTATCTTCAGAAGCTTATCATGTTCATCCAGAAAGCTTAATCACTTTATCGCAGCGTGATTTTTCTTTTCAAGGTGATCATTTAGGTTGTGATGCGGTTGTTCTTTTAGCGTGTGAAGCAAACCAGCATCAAGATTGTATTATCTATTTAAAGTCAGTGACTTCATTGGAGCAAGATCGTGTACGTACTCGATTTGCATTCCAAACCGAAGGTTTTTTATTTAACTTTTTTGGTTCTTTTATTAAAAAAATTCGCTCTCGTCGCCAAAATTTTGGTTCTCATAGCTATCGTATTTTACTCAGTGACATTACAGAAAATGCGTTAGAACGGAATATTAAAACGCCTGAAACGGCATACAACTGGACGAGCCGGCGTTGGAAGCTGGATGAAGATAAACGTCAGGAACGCTACAGTAAACTGGAAAAATCTTTTAAAGATTCGGGTTATGACTTTAACTTTCCAATGCACATCATGTTATGCCGTTCTATGGGCGTAAAAGATAAGCTGAATCAAGGACATCATCGTATTATGTTCTGTAAAATTTACGGCATTACAGAAGTAAGCACCAAATTTATTAGTTCAGCCTACATGCCACCAGTATTTCAGCCTTTCTTTAAAAAGTTCATCGAAGTCACTAACTATAAACAAGTTTAAGCAGTCTGACTCGCAATCGCCTGCCTATATACATGTTCTGTGTTCAAGAGCATGTGCTCGATTGTTAAATGCTGCTGTGCCAAGTTAAATGCATCTTGAAAAACAGACTCAGGATGCTCCAAAGCGCAATAGCGTTTGATCAGTTGTTGTAAAGCATCGGCATCGCTCGTTTCACATAACCACGTTTCGGAAATAAACTCAGGCATCATCCCAACACAGGTTCCAAAAACAGGTCGGTTTAATAATAAAGCTTCACCCAAAGTGTAAGGACCACCTTCACGTAAAGACGAGACGATAAGTGCTTCATGCTCACTGATCTGCTGTTGTATGTCTTCACAAAATCCGATGAGCTGAACCCGATCGGATAAATCTAAATCTTGAATAAGCTGCTCTAATAACGGACGCTGTTCCCCTTCGCCTGCAATCGTCAACCGATGAGGAATATCTTGCCAAGCTTGAAGTAAAACGTCGAAACCTTTCACCTCATTTAAGCGACCAACTGCAATGAACTTACGATTCTTTTGAAATTCTTGACGAACGATCTTCAGTTCAACGCCGTTATATACCACTGATGTTTTGGATGGATTTTCCAATTGATGTTTTAGCTGTTCACTCACCACAATAATATGATCAAATGATTGATTCATTTGATTCTTTTTCTTTTGACCATGAACCGTTACGACACAGGGGAAAGCAAATGATTTAACCATTCCATGCACAAATTGGGCTGTTTTTGCTGCATGTACATGTAATACATCTGGCTGAGTTTCAATAATTTTCTTTTTTAACTGATACTTTGTCCAAGGATTATGCCGACTTCCGCTCAAATCCATTTTTACAACATTCACTTTTGCATCGAGTAAATGAGCAAAACGCTCATGCGCAATCAAGCTGACCTGATTGTTTTGGCTTAACCCATTCGCCAATTCAATCACATGCTTTTCTAGACCACCATCTTCAGCACTGGCCATGACTAATGTAATACGCATGCTCAACCCTCTCGCTTACCTAATTTAAGTCTTAACTTCACTGCAAACATCGAGTCTTTACCACTAATTTTAATACGACGTAATTGCATAAAATCAGGACTGAAGTCATCAATGCCTTCTATGGTGGTCACAGCATTGGTATAGCCAGCTTGTTTTGCGAGTACGACATCACGTTCCGAATATATTCCAAATGGATAAGCAAAACTATGTACTGGTTTTCCTGTCATTTCTTCTAATTGCTGCTTCGATTGAGTTAACTCAGAAAGACACGCTTCATCACTCAATTTATCTAAATTTGCATGCGTCATGGTATGTGAGCCAATTTCGACTAAACCACTGGCTGCCAACTGTTTGACTTGCTCATCATTCAACTTAGGCTCACGTGCTAACTCACCACTGTTATGATGGGCTTTCTTATAGGTTGACCAATCCCGGTCATGTCGATCTACCACCACGTAAATCGTGGCTTTCGCTTGATATTTTTCTAAAATCGGAAAGGCATGTTCTAAATTATCTAGATATCCATCATCAAAGGTAATCGCAACGGTTTTTTCTGGGTGTTTTCCCCAGTCGTCTTGTAGTTCTTGCATGGTCACAAAATGAAAACCTTCGGACTTCATCCACGCCACTTGCTTTTCAAACTCTTCAGGATTCACTCGCAGCTTATTAAATTTTGCACCATCAATATGCTGACGAACCATGTGATACATCAATACACGCGGTTTCTTCCAATCGACTGCAGGTTTCCACCAAGCATATTTGTAGCTGAACGCAATCACCAATAACAGAAGAATAAGAACAATATAAATCACAGGGATAAGCCTTTAAGCACACTCAGGCTATGTTGCCACACGCTCTGAAGCTTTAAAAGTACACGCCTATAATTTCCTTGATTGTGAAAGATTTCGTTAGCAGTATTTAACCCCATATAAATAAGCTTGAGTCGATTACTACAGACCTTTTAAAGACTGATATGGCACATAATCATCCCAATCAAAAACGGTGACATTTTGATTATCTTCGATATTCGCCAACGATTTTTTAGGATCTAATAATGGTGTTTTCACCCCCAATAAATCTGCATAAATATGCATATAATCATAGGCACTCACAGTCTTGTTATAGTAGTTTTTGGCCTGCGCATCGCTACGTAATACAAAAAATGGAACCTGATAATTATCTTTAAAATCATTATCTACATGATATGAATCTTCATCCACGGTCATACCATGATCAGAAAAATACGTCACACTGAAATTACGCTGATCAGCCTTCAAAGTGGTATATATCTGTTCTATAAAGTGATCCAACTTATTGATCGAAGATAAATAACAATTAATCGTTTCAGGTTTATTCGCATACATACGTGGTGCATTAAACAGACGTTCACAGGCATCCGGATGTGAACCCATCATATGAATAAAAATCACATTTTTTTGATTGGCATATTTTTTTAACTGGGCCTGTAATATTTCGACCATTTTGTCATCATCAATATTACTCGACATATAGTTACCACTTTTCAGGAAGAACTGATGATCGGCATGAATGGCAATTTTAGAAATCGCCGTATCATTTTTCCCCATAAATCCCTGATTTGAAATCCATATGGTGTTATAGCCCGCTTGTTTTGCTAGCGTCACAACATTTTTTGCAATCTGCGGTTCACGATTTTGATCAACCAAAGTCAGCGTTCGAGTCAGACTAGTTACCGTATTCGGTGCAGTTGCGATGTAATGATCTACAACATCCAGTGGCATCTCATTTAAAAAAGGTGTGGTATCGTCTTTCGAACCGTAGAGTGATAAATGATCTCGCTGAACACTCTCACCAATGATAATCACTTGATTGTCATAGCTAGCATTCACCTGCTGAATTTCCCAATCGATATCTTGCACATTATCCTCAAGGAGTTTGGCCTCTTCTTGTTTATATTTAACCGTCGCTATTGCAGTTTGAATACCAAACACACTAACGCCGTTAGCAATAAAGATAAGAGCCAAAATCAGCTTGCGATAATTGCTCTGACGGGTTGGATTGAAAAATAAAATATAAAAACAGAGACTTAAAAAAATAATAAAGGCAAAGAGAATATATTTTGGATCGACTACAGATAAAAATTCAAAGGCTTCATTGGTATTACTTTGAAACATCGATGCCACGATACCCAAAGACATGTGTCCTTGTAAGAACCCCGTCCCACTTGCAATATACATGCTAATGACAAAAAATAGCGCAAGGAAAATGTACTTAAAAATAGAACTATGTAGTTGTTTTACTGCAATGAAAAAAAACGTACTCGAAAGAACCAAAACAAAGAATAAAGGAGCATCTTTGATTTCAGATAAATAGTCCCAAAAACCTAAGCCAACGCAAAACCCAATTGAAAGCAAAAATGGAAACAAATAGGTTTTTAGCATTGACCGGACAACCCTGTAATATTATTCAAACATTTCCAAGATAGACTGAAATGTTGGTAGAAATTTTTCGTCGGGTATTATCTATACTTTAGGGACCGAGTACAATCTTTTTGGCGATACGGTCAGTTTCTTTAAATTCGCTAGCGAGATTCAAGTCAGTTAAAGTCGTCTGTAATGACACCAAACCTTGTCTTAAAATTTCATCTACAGACTTGGTAATCCGATCTTCCTTCAACCGATCCACTTCAATCACCCCGACTTTACAACCCGCGGTGAGAGCCTCGTAAATCATTGAAACACTATCTTCAGTTACCCAAACCGCTTCAGCTTTTTGCATTTCTTCGAAAATCCAACCTTGCGGAGTGACTTCAACTGGGAAAATCTGTACTTTTTCAATATTCTTTAACTGTTTTAATTCTGCTAAAAACGCTTGTGGTGTGCGCCGTGAAGTGGTCAAAATGATTTGTGAATTTGGATTCTGCTCGACTATTTGTTCAATCGCTTGGAGTACTTTAGCCGCATTCCACTGATGGCGTTTTGACGAGCCACCCAAAGCGATCAGGATTCGACCATGCTGATGTCGCTCCTCATTCACAATAGGATTTAACGCACCCTGTGTGGTCAGTACTTTATTTGATGCCTGAATACCATCGTGCTGTGGAATTACTGCATAATCAAACCATGCAAACGGCAAGCTTGGCTTCATTAAAATAATGGTTTTGGCTTTGTTATACACTTTGCCCAACAGCCATACTCGAAAATGTGTATGGCTGCCGACGCCAAAAATATAGGTTGGCTCGTGTTCAACAGTATGAAGCTGATGGCTAAATAGCGCAGAAATAAGTGTCACTATAGGCAAATCATCAATTGAAATTTCTTGAAATGTGACTGCTTCCTGAGATTGGCGCTGCATGGCCTTAAATAAACCTAGAGCCTGTGAGCGATGTCCTGCTTTACCATCACTGACATAAACAATATGCATAGTCTCGTTCCAAAAAAATTCAATATCTTCAAGCCAATAAAAAAGGCGAAACTTAGTTTCGCCTTTTCATCTTAACCGATCAGCTTATTTTACGTAAGTTAACCAGTGCGCATATTTAGGGTCTTTACCCTGAACCGCATTAAAGAATGCAGTTTGGATTTGCTCAGTGATTGGACCACGACAACCTTCACCAATTTGACGGTCATCATATTCACGGATTGGCGTCACTTCAGCAGCAGTACCTGTGAAGAATGCTTCATCAGCGATATAGAATTCGTCACGTGTAATACGACGTTCAACCACTTCAAAACCAAGGTCTTTCGCAATCGTAATAATGGTTTGACGGGTAATACCATCAAGTGCACCACCCGCGATGTCAGGAGTATGAATCACGCCATCACGAACTAAGAATACGTTTTCGCCTGAACCTTGACATACATAACCTTGTGGGTCGAGTAACATTGCTTCGTCATAGCCAGCATGTGCCACTTCTTGGTGGGCAAGAATTGACAAAGTATAGTTACCAGATGCTTTTGCTTTACACATGGTCACGTTTGGATGATGGTGCGTAAATGAAGACGTTTTAACACGAATACCCTTCGCCATCGCTTCATCACCAAGGTAAGCACCCCAGCTCCATGCAGCAACAACGGCATGAATTGTATTGTCAGTTGCTGCAATACCTAATTTTTCTGAACCAATAAAAATAATTGGGCGTAAATAGCAAGAAGCCAATTTATTTTCACGAACCACATCAATTTGAGCTTGTTCTAATGCTGCATGATCAAATGGGACTTTCATTTGATAAATTTTTGCAGAATTTAATAAACGCTTAGTGTGTTCTTTTAAACGGAAAATAGCCGTTCCATTCGGAGTTTCATAAGCACGGACGCCTTCAAACACACCCATGCTGTAATGCAATGTATGTGTTAATACGTGAGTTTTCGCCTCACGCCAGTCAACTAATTGTCCATCTTGCCAAATAAAACCATCACGATCAGCCAAGTTCATGGCACACACTCCAAATTTTTATACACAGTCATTTTTATCCAATGCAAACGTTGCAGTTGGATCAATTAATCTTTGCCATAGCTTGCAAACGACCACTCGGGTATCGTGCCAATCGTCAGCTGAAACTTGCATGGATTGATTCGCAAGTGCTAAACGGTGGCTCTCGGCTCGTTCACGGAGATAAGCTTGAATCAATGCTGTCGCGTCGGCGCTGGATAAGCAATCCGTTCTTGCGGCATCCTCAAGGATTCGTACGTTGTCAGAGTAATGGGCGAGATCGGGATTCGACCCACTCCATGCTAATACTGCATACTGTGCCATAAATTCGATGTCAACGATACCACCTGCATCTTGTTTTAAATGAAAAATTCCATCTTTTTGCTGCTCTTTAGAAGAACCTAGATGGTCTTTCATTTTTTGGCGCATTTTTAGCACTTCTGCACGAACATTGTTCTCATCGCGTGGCTGAGTCAAAATATTACAGCGCAAGTTTTCAATTTCAATCCGTAAACTGTGCTCACCTGCAATCGTTCTGGCACGTACTAAAGCTTGATGCTCCCAGACCCAAGCATTTTTATGTTGATATTGCTCAAAGGCTTTTAAGCTGGTCACCAATAACCCCGCCTCTCCCGAAGGTCGTAAACGTGTATCCACCTCATACACTCGACCATCTAGGGTTTGCGTGGTCATTAAGGACATAAATTTTTGTGCAACCCGCATGGCAAATTCAAAGCCACTAATTGGTTTCTGTCCATCGGTATCGGCTTGTTCATCCATATAGTGAATAAACACCAAATCCAAGTCCGAACCATAACCCAGCTCGATGCCACCCACCTTGCCATAGCCAATTACCGCGAAAGCCGTGTGATCAATCGAACAACGCTGCCCTTCTGCATCAATTGGATAGCCATGTTTTTTGGCAACAATTTGATATGCCAAATGCAAGGTTGCATTCACCGACACTTCAGCAATATCGGTCAATGCATCCGACACTTTCATCAACGGACTTTCTGCCAAAACATCACTAGCAGCTACTGCTAAGACATTGGATTTTTTAAATAATCGAAGAACACGCATTTGGTCTTCGACTTGATCAATTTCAATTCGAAGCAGTTGTTGACGTAGAGAGTCTTCTAAATCTTTACGCTTTGGCAGCTCAAAATCCATCGACAAAAACTCGTCCAACAGCACGGGATAATGCGTCAATTCTTCGCAGATCCAAGGACTCACTGTTGCCATTTTCACTAATCGTTGTAATGCCCCTTTGCTCTCAATCAGCATCACCAAATAGACCGTACGGCGCAGCACCGACTCCACCAAAGGCATGAGACGTAGTAAGGCCACCTGAGGTTTATCTGACTGTAATATCGCCTCAATGAGATGTGGCCAAAAGGTTTTTAAGCGCTGTACAGCTTTGGCAGGTAATTTTTTCAGCGCATGTCCATACCAAAATTCGTGAATTAAATTTTTGGCATCATCATCTAGAACATCGTTCAACTGGGCTTCTAAATGACTAAAACTTTCCAATAACGGATCGGGTTCTTTTTCTTTAATAAGATGCTCAAATTGGTAAATGACTTTGGCACGCTTCTGATTGAGTACATTCAAAAAGTCATCCCAAGATGCAAAACCTAAAGTATCTAAAATACGTTGGCGTGGTTCAGGCTCATGGGGCAACGATTGGGTTTGCTGATCATTGAGCGCTTGTATCGCATGTTCAATACGACGTAAAAATAAATACGCATCTTCTAAATCAGCAACCGCGGTATTTTCTAATAATCCAACTTCACCTAAATGATGCAGACTCACCAAACACTGACGATCTTGCAGCTCGAGTTTTGAACCGCCATAGATGAGCTGAAAGACTTGAACAATAAACTCAACTTCACGAATTCCGCCTGCACCGAGTTTAATATCCTCTTCGATATTACGACGTAGCACTTCACGTTCGATCATGGCTTTCATGTCACGCATAGCTTCGAAAGCGGTGTAATCGACATATTTGCGGAAGACGAAAGGTCGGGTCATTTCCAGTAACTCGGCGCCTTCTTTACCGCCCGTGACGATCCGTGCCTTAATCCAGGCATAGCGTTCCCATTCGCGTCCATGCTGGCTTAAATATTTTTCTAATGCCGCATGACTGATTGCCAAGGCAGAACCATCACCCCATGGGCGAAGGCGCATATCTACACGGAAGACAAAACCATCTGCGGTAATATGGTCAAGCAAGTAAATTAATTTCTGGCCCCATAAAATACAGAACTGCTGCACATCAATACATTTTCGACCGTTGGTTTCACCCTGTTCATCAAAGGCAAAAATAAGATCAATATCACTTGAAAGATTAAGTTCCTGCGCACCCAGTTTTCCCATGGCAACCACAATCAGGTCTTGAACTTTCCCCTTATAGCTTAGCGGTTCGCCATATTTCGCAATCAACGGCTTTAGTGCAAAATCTTTTGCCGCACAGATGGACGCATCGGCAAAGTCTGAAAGCTCTCGAGTTAAGGTGACGACATCGGTGAGTTGATTGGCATCTTGCCAAATCCAACGAAACATGAGACGTGCGCGCAGCACACGAATTGCACGCATCCAACTATTTTCATCTTGGATATCGGCAAGGCTGCTTGCGACAAAATGTTGAATTTGTGCTGTACTGAGCGAGGTTTGAAACTGATCAATTGCATAGTCTTGTTCTAAACTGGCCTGATGGATTCCGAGCACCTGTTCAGCATATTGACTGGCACGTAATGTTTTCTGCAATTGCTCCGCATTCATTTCACAAACCCTAGCGTGATTTTTTTCTAGTTATAACAGTTGATAACGCTTAGGGAAAAGTATTTTTAGGCTTTTATACCAATAGATGCGCATTAAAGTTCACTTAAGGTCGCATCTTTTAAGGTCTCATCTTTCTGTGCACTGCTGCTCTCGGTACTTAGGGTTTGATGCAGGCTCGTCGCCTGTGGCAACCAGACTTTAAATTGTGTGCCTTCACCTTCTTTCGAGTTCACCACAATTTCACCCTGATTTAAGTCCACAAAACGTTTACAAAGGACTAAACCCAACCCCGTACCACGTTCTCCTGCCGTACCTTTAATACTAACCGTCAGTTTTTGCTGAAATAAATCATCAATCTGAGCTTGGGTCATCCCCAATCCAGTATCTTGAATAGTGAATACAACCCGTTCTCCATCTCGATCGGCTGAAATCGTCACCACACCTCTACCATCGGTATGGGTAAATTTCAATGCGTTTGACACCAAGTTTTGCATCACTGATGTGATCATATTGATATCTGCATTGACTTTAATGCCTTCAGGCACGGCATTGATCAGTCGAATATTTTTCTTCACAGCCAAGCTATTTAAGACATCACTGACGATTTTTGCAGACTGATGTAAATCAAAATTAATCGGGTGATAAACAAAGCGACCACCTTCTGCCATAGCCCAGTTCAACAGGCTTTCTAAGAGGTTATACGTCGACTGTGTGGTGTCATATAAATAGTCTGCAATATTTTGCACACTCGAATCATCTAAGGTATGACGCTCCTGTGCCAAAACTTCAGAAAATCCAAGTAGACCATGAAAAGGTGCTCTTAAATCATGCGCAATAATTTGGAAAAATTTAGTCTTACTAAAATTAAGTGCCGACTGCTGTTCATAGGCTTCTTTTAATTCAGCATTTTCAACGCGAAGCTGAATAATATTGACTAGACTTTGTACAAATTCTTCAACGATCTTTAATTGTTTGGCTTCAAATGCAGTGACTTGATCATCAAACAAAATCACTTTACCAATAGAGTCTTGATCATATTTTAAATCGAAAGCGACTAGACGCTGATGCCCTAAACCCAGTTCCTGCATATAGTCGCAGTAAGCTTGGTAATTTTCAGTGTCGCGATCTATACGGGAATGTTCAGCAAAAAACTGATCTAGACGATCATCATCAGCTTCGGCCATAAAGGCCTTAAATATGTGCTCTGACGCATACCATATATAAGGTTCATTTTTAAATGCGAGGACAGCATTATCGACTTGCACAATACCACGCGCGAACTTTAAAAATTCTGCAATGCGGTTGTCGTCCGTATAAACCCCCATCAATAAAGACAAACGACAGGAAGTTAATAATTCGGTTTGTGTACCAATATCCAGTAAACGTAAAGCCATCCCGTTGCTCTCCTCAGGGTTTATCTTAAAGATAAAAACCAACTGTTATGTTCAAGATTAATAGCAAAAATAGCCCAAACACTCAATAACAAAACCCAACAAAAAGACAAACATCATTTACAAATGCGCTATTTAATCGAACTTTCATCCAATTAGAAAATAAAAATATCTATAAAGAACATAACATTAAAGGTAAAACAAAAATTAAAACAATAAAATTAGAAACTTAAATTAATTTAAATTTTATTAACTGTTTATTTTAAATCGTACTTTTCGCGTTTTATTCAAACTAAAAACATGACCAAAAGAAATATTCACTTACATAAGACCTAAAAAACTGGGTTTAATTTTCTTTAACTACATCACAAAAAATAGTGAGTTTTATGATTATTCTACGACCAGATTGCTCATCAGGATGCTCGTTTCAGTCAGCTACACTAAATGAATCTATTTTTAAGTTTTTCCATTAGACTAATTTATTAGTTTTTATCAGTTGTGTGTGTCATTTGAGCGTTAAACCATACCTGCTCGCTTTTACTTTATTAAACTGAGCTAAAGATTCGTTTCATGCTTCTACTGTACATGAACTCATTCACCCAAATGACTGAAGCTGAAAAAGTGCCATGCCTTATTCATCAGATATATAAGTTATCGCATAAACATTCCGCGAACGTTCAAAGTCAAACGGAGCATCAAACTCACGTCGTTCTTTAATAAAGTCCTCAATCCTGACTAATTTTCGAACTTCCGCACCAAATCTACACCTAAAAGTTAAGGCATTCGGTTTGACCTATCAAACGCTTTGCTTTACAAATAAAACTTGAACGAGCCATAAAGAACAGATCAGCCCAAAAAAAATGATTTAAATTTAATTGTTCAATAGCTTTAAGCTATGAATAACAAGCTTTCAATATTTCCCTTTTCGGTTTTGCGCTAAAATTGGGCGTTAAACTGCACTTCTTTTGTATCATTTTTCTACGAAATGACCACATCACAGGATCTTGCGTTGACTGAAAAGCAATGAACCCCGATACTTTCATAGTTTTATTTAAGCAAATCGGTTCATAGAGGCGAGCCACAAGCTCGGACCTCAAAGACACAATCTAAAGCAAGGGGCTATATATGGCTGGTGGAAAGTCAACTATCATCTACACACTGACCGACGAGGCGCCATTATTGGCGACTTACTCTCTGCTGCCGATCATTGAAACCTTTACTAAACCTGCTGGCGTTGAAATCGTTAAACGCGATATCTCAGTTGCAGCACGTGTACTCGCTGAATTTTCAGACTACCTAAGCGAAGAACAAAAGGTGCCAAATAACTTGGCAGAGCTTGGACAATTAACCCAAGATCCAAGCACAAACATTATCAAACTTCCGAACATCAGTGCTTCAGTTGGCCAATTAACTGCTTGCATTAAAGAATTACAGTCTAAAGGTTTTGCAATTCCGAACTACCCAGAAAACCCAGCGACTGAGGAAGAAAAAGAAATCAAGGCACGTTATAGCAAATGCCTAGGTTCTGCTGTAAATCCTGTACTTCGTGAAGGTAACTCTGACCGTCGTGCGCCTACTGCAGTAAAAAATTACGCGAAGAAACATCCGCACTCTATGAGCGAATGGAAACAGTGGTCACAAACTCACGTTTCTCACATGGACGAAGGTGACTTCTACCACGGCGAAAAGTCTATGACTTTAGACCGCGCTCGCAATGTAAAAATGGAATTGATCACTAAGTCTGGTGAAACTATTGTTCTTAAGCCTAAAGTTGCGCTTCAAGACGGCGAAATCATCGACTCAATGTTCATGAGCAAAAAAGCACTTTGCGACTTCTATGAAAAAGAATTAGATGATTGTAAAGAAGCAGGCATTTTGTTCTCTCTACACGTAAAAGCGACTATGATGAAGGTGTCTCACCCAATCGTTTTCGGTCACTGTGTGAAGATTTACTACAAAGATGCATTCGAAAAACACGGCAAATTGTTTGATGAGTTAGGTATTAACATCAACAACGGTATGTCTGGTCTTTACGAAAAAATTGAAACTCTTCCGACTTCTCTTCGTGAAGAAATCATTGCTGACTTACATGCTTGCCAAGAACACCGTCCTGCACTTGCAATGGTTGATTCTGCAAAAGGCATCACTAACTTCCACTCACCTAATGACGTAATTGTAGATGCATCTATGCCAGCAATGATCCGTGGTGGCGGTAAAATGTGGGGTGCTGACGGCAAACAGTACGACTGTAAAGCTGTAATGCCTGAATCTACTTTCGCGCGTATCTACCAAGAAATGATCAATTTCTGTAAATGGAATGGTAACTTTGACCCACGCACTATGGGTACTGTACCTAACGTTGGTTTGATGGCGCAAAAAGCTGAAGAATACGGCTCACACGACAAAACTTTCGAAATCGCTGAAGCGGGTGTTGCAAACATCACCGACCTAGAAACTGGTGAAGTGTTGATGTCACAAAACGTGGAAGAAGGCGATATCTGGCGTATGTGCCAAGTGAAAGACGCTCCAATCCGTGACTGGGTGAAACTTGCTGTGACTCGTGCACGCAACTCAGGAATGCCTGCGATCTTCTGGCTTGACCCGTACCGTCCACACGAAAACGAACTCATCAAGAAAGTTCAAACTTACTTGAAAGAGCACGACACTACTGGTTTAGACATTCAAATCATGTCTCAAGTACGTGCTATGCGTTATACACTTGAACGTGTTGCTCGTGGCCTAGATACAATTTCTGTAACTGGTAACATCCTACGTGACTACCTAACAGACTTATTCCCGATTATGGAATTGGGTACTTCTGCGAAAATGCTTTCTATCGTGCCTCTAATGGCTGGTGGCGGCATGTACGAAACTGGTGCGGGTGGTTCTGCGCCTAAACACGTACAACAACTTGTAGAAGAAAACCACTTACGTTGGGATTCTTTAGGCGAGTTCTTGGCGCTTGCTGTTTCTCTTGAAGAAATGGGCATCAAAGAAGACAACGCGAAAGCTAAACTTCTTGCAAATACGCTTGATGCTGCGACTGGTAAATTGCTTGACAATGACAAGTCTCCATCACGTCGTACTGGCGAACTAGACAACCGTGGCAGCCACTTCTACCTTGCTAAATACTGGGCTGAAGAACTTGCTGCGCAAGACGAAGATGCAGATCTTAAAGCGAAATTCGCTCCTCTTGCTCAAGCTCTTGCTGACAACGAAGAAAAAATCGTTGCAGAACTTGCTGAAGTTCAAGGTAAAGCTGCGGACATCGGTGGTTACTACGCTGTAGATACAGCGAAAGTAAATGCTGTAATGCGTCCAAGCGCAACTTTGAATGCTGCTCTTGATGCTGCTCAATAAGTTGATGCAAAACTAACTTAAGTTAGTGATGTAAAAAACCAGCGCTTCGGCGCTGGTTTTTTTATACCCTCATTTATATAGTGTTATGACAACTCTTTCATTTAATACTTTGCTCTAAATTTTATGAATGTGATTTATCAAAGGTTAGGATTTTTCATTCAACTACAGCCCTAAAATAAGGAAAACCTAAAATGGCAAATTCATGGGGAATACCAAAGCACATAGAAGATGCGGTCTCGGAGCGAGACCTGTGCTGTGTATATTGCGGCAAAAAGTTTGGCACTGAAAGAGCCAACAAGAAGTCTTGGGAACACATTATCAACGATATAAGAATTACAACCTTAACCAATATTGCATTGTGCTGTGTTGGCTGCAATGCATCTAAAGGCAATAAAGACTTAGCAACTTGGTTCCACTCTGAGAATGCTCGAAAAAGAGGTGTCAACACTGAGACAATTGCAGATGTCCTCAAAGTAGCTTTAGATAGTTAATAAATCTTTTAAATACTACAAGCCCTATAATACACCCGATCAATCACATTTGATTATTGTATTGATCTAATAATTTAAGCTTAGCATCTGATTCCACCATGAGTACCCAAACAAAATTCAGGTACTCATTTTACGAAGTGACCACCTGAAACGTGGCTAGTGAAATCATTGGAAATTTTCTAGGAATTTTATATAATTCATTACTTTTAGACATAAAAAACCCCAAGTCTTAATAAGCTTGGGGGTTTTTTAGAATTTTGGTCCCGAGGGTCGGACTCGAACCGACACATCATCTCTGATAGTGGATTTTGAATCCACCGCGTCTACCAATTTCACCACCTCGGGAAGGTGTTGAAACGTATAATAAACTGTTTCAAAAACTTGTCAACGCATGATGTTCTCATTTGATTAAAAATAAACCGTATAAGAATTTTTAGATGGATAATCCATCAATTTCAGCGTTAAAACCTAAAAAAGCTTATACTAAGCCAAATTTCATTATCCCCTTTTCAGATTTCTTAACATGCAACTTTCTGACTTTAACTTCAATCTCCCTGACGAACTCATTGCCCGCTATCCGCTTGAAACACGTAGTGCATCACGCCTGCTCCATCTCGATCTGAATGGCGAATATCACGACTATCATTTCACTGACATTTTAGACTTGCTCAATGAAGGTGACTTATTGGTACTGAACGATACCAAAGTAATGAAAGCCCGCTTGAAAGGCAAACGAGCAACTGGCGGTGCAGTTGAAGTCTTGGTTGAACGTATTCTTGACCCAAAAACCGCACATTGCCACATTAAAGCCAGCAATACGCCTAAAGAAGGTGCGGAATTATTTATTGGTCCAGACGAAGTTAAAGTGACCGTTCAAGGCCGTCATGAAAACTTATTTGTTGTGGAATTTTCACAGCCTATTTTACAAGTTTTAGATTTATACGGTGCTTTACCGATTCCGCCTTACTTTAACCGTGAAGCAGAAGCGATTGATACCGAACGTTATCAAACCGTGTTTAACGACCCAACCAAATTGGCGTCTGTCGCAGCACCAACAGCAAGCTTACATTTTGATGAAGCGCTACTCAAAAAATTGGCGGACAAAGGCGTAAATAAAACCTTTGTTACCTTGCATGTGGGTGCTGGTACATTCTTACCCGTGCGCACCAATGACATTGAAAATCACATCATGCACAGTGAGTGGTGTGACGTGTCAGAAGAATCTATGGCTTTAATCCGTGAAACAAAAGCACGTGGCAATAAAGTCATTGCTGTTGGCACCACCGCGACTCGTGCGACTGAAAGTGCCGCTCAAGCCAATGGCGGCGAACTCAAGGGTTGGACTGGTGATACACAAATCTTTATCTACCCAGGTTATGAGTTCAAAGTAGTCGATCGTTTAATTACCAACTTCCATTTACCTGAATCTACCTTGCTCATGTTAGTGTCAGCGTTGTCCAGTCGAGATAATATTTTGAATGCCTATCACCATGCCGTCGAAAGCCAATATCGATTCTTTAGTTATGGTGATGCGATGTTAATTGATAATATTAACCACAAATAAAATTACGCCGAAATCATCCCTATGCCGATAGATTCTGTAAAGCACTCCATCCATATTCGTCGAAAAAAGAATGCTGTGGTTTTTCAGAATATCGCTCGGCTCTGGGATATAGGCCGAAACGCCAAAACACACCAAGAGCTCCTCGATGGACTGCATCCATGGAATGCTCCCATTACACTCAAATTTGAAAATTTACTCCCCCTAGCTTTAGCCGCACTGGGTATCGGCTTCATGCTGTTTATTGTGATTCAGCCCGATCATGGCTGGGCACAGCTCTGCTTTGCTGTGGGGTTGGCCATGGTGTTCTGGGCCTATATCAGCTATGAAAAAGATGACCCGCTCGAAGATGTTATTGCGTTTTTAGAAACCGAATGCATCGCAAAAAAATACCAATTGGCTTTTAACCGACAGCCTCAATACATTTCGATGCCACTGAATAATCTACAATTTATTGGCAATCTTAAACGTATGTTCCCCGTGTTTAAACAAGGCAGCCTTTCGAATGATATTCAGACCTTCGCGAGCACCGTTTGGGAAGACGAAAATCAGCAACAGCATCAAGTCATGGTCTTTCATTATCACTATGTGAATGAACTGAAAGTACGTGACAAAGACGGTGATGAAGTCACGGTGAAAGAAATTCATAAAGACCTGTGGGGCGTATTTGTTTTTGATATTGGCATCCATGGACTAGCCGTATCTGCAACAGGTAAAAACTTTAGCTATCCCTATAGTTTTCCTTGGCATAGCAGCGACATTCAAACCAATCAAAAATTAAAGTTTTATGGCGATAACCAAATGGAAATGGCTAAATTACTCAGCCCGGGATTTGTCCTCCGACTGGCGGATTTTTTTCAAAACCGTGAAGGTGATCTGCTATTTCATCCGAGCCACCGAATAATGTGCTATCTTGGCTCTACAGATTTATTTAAAGTCAGTAGTAAAGCAAAACGAATTCAGGATGTTTCGACATTGCGTGGACATCTCAGAACCTTTAAATTAAATGCTTTAGAAAATTTGAAAAACGATTTAACGCAGTTTTTAAAATAGATTTCATACAATAATGTTTTAACTTACGACCTTTTATCTTGAGGATAAAATTTTATGGGGCTTTTGATCTTTGTTTTAATCATCATTGCATTGGTGATTGGTGCAATCATGATTCGCAACAATATTGTCCGACATCACAATGCAACCATTCGTGCATGGTCAGATGTAGCTAGCTATGAACGTCAAAAAATCAAAATTTTAGATGGATTACAGCCTTTGGTTGAGCAATATTCCAATTTTGAACAAGGGACTTTGGCAAAAGTCACTGAACTCCGTCAAAACATTATGAATTTGAACGTAAACAGTACCGATGTCAGCCAATTACAGCGTATTGAAGCCTTAAATCAAGATCTAATGCGCAGCCTGAATGTTGTGGTTGAAAACTATCCAGAGCTCAAAGCCAATGATATTTATCTGAAAATGATGAATGAAATTGAAGAACAAAACGAAAATGTCGGTGCGGCGATTACTATTTTTAACCGCAACGTTGAGTTGTTCAACAACCACATTCAAGTGTTTCCTAACAATATTATTAATACGCTATTGCTGAGTAAAAAAGCGGTTCGCCCTTTCCGCGATCAAGCTGCCAGCCAAAATTTTGATTATCGTCCGAACTTTTAAGTTCGGGCTTTAATGCACAAAAGTAAAAAAAATAATGATGAGGTGCTCAAGTACCTCCAAAACTAGAAAGAAAAATAAAATATGCAAAATCAAATTAATGCACTGAAAAATGTGCTGATTCAGGCGTTTTTCAAACTCTATGAGCAGCACCAAGACGACCATATTTACGCATGTACGTTGGTGTTCAATCCCTATTTTTCCATGGACTATATCGCAGTCTCTACGCAGCGTAGTATTTTTGTCGAAGATGAAGATTCTGCTCAATATCTTGCAGCGCATGATCGATGGAATGTGTCGAAATGGCGCTCTCGTAGTGCCCTTTCCCTCGACCAAGACTTGGCGCAGTTTAAACTAACATCTGTAAATGAAGTGGGTCTTTTAGACCTTGATCCATCTTCGATCGAAAGCTCAATGAAGTCTGAATCGGCTAACCATCTTTCAATCTTGCTCAATGCCATACAACAAACAAAATTCGACTTGGTTCAGTCCTACGGCATAGAACTAGACAATATTCTGTTTTTTATCACGGTGCCGACACAGCCCGAAATAGAGATTTATTCAGCTCAGCTTTTAAATACTCCAAGTACACAACTTGACGATTTTCTCAAATCCAAACAACCCCTCAAGCTCGACAGCTTACCCAAGCGTATGAAGCTGTCTCAGTATGATAAAGACCTGCTGATTGATTTGGCCCAAATCGTTGAAATACAACCTTATAACTATTTACATGTTGCCAATGAAGTCTATCTCTTAAGCTTAGAAAAAAGTTATGCAACCACGAACCCCTATATTCAAAAGCTCATTGACAGCATCGTAGCCATGACATCGGACCCGAAAGGTACGTTTGAGATGGATAAAGAAGAAATTTTGCAGCGAATTAACCAGTTTTATTTTAATGCCAAGAGTTCAGATGAAGCCCTGTCACAAGATGCGATTTATAAATTACAGACTTAACACCCGACAAAG
Organism: Acinetobacter sp. YH12039; assembly: GCF_013420015.1. Taxonomy (NCBI): domain Bacteria; kingdom Pseudomonadati; phylum Pseudomonadota; class Gammaproteobacteria; order Moraxellales; family Moraxellaceae; genus Acinetobacter; species Acinetobacter sp. YH12039. The sequence goes on from NZ_VOZA01000007.1 coordinate 80,307, forward strand.
CTAGCGTTTAACCGCAGAATCAAGGAAAATAGAGCACTTTTAGCACTCTTACCATCAGCGAACTGTTTTTTCGCCTTGATCTGGACCTTGTATGAAGTTTGAAAAATTGGCGCAATCGGGCCGTGCTCGTCGCGGCCGTTTAACCCTTGAACATGGTGTCGTTGAAACACCTATGTTTATGCCTGTCGGTACTTACGGTACTGTAAAAGGCATGCTCCCACGTGACATTAAAGAAATTAAATCCCAAGTTATTTTGGGCAATACCTTCCATTTATATCTACGTCCAGGCCTAGATGTTATTCGTGAACATGGTGGCTTACACCAATTCATGAAATGGAATAACCCGATTTTGACAGATTCAGGCGGTTTCCAAGTCTTCAGCCTTGGCGCTATGCGCAAAATTAAAGAAGAGGGCGTGACTTTCCGCTCTCCAATTGACGGCTCTAAAGTCTTTTTATCTCCTGAAATTTCGATGGATATTCAGCACACACTGAATTCAGACATCGTGATGATTTTTGATGAATGTACGCCTTATCCTGCGACACATGAAGAAGCGCAAAAATCATTGCAGCTTTCATTGCGTTGGGCGAAACGTTGTAAGACTCAACATCATGACGTGCTGAAAAACCGTAATGCACTATTTGGTATTATCCAAGGCGGCATGTATGAAGATTTACGTGATGAATCTTTAAATGGTCTGAAAGAAATTGATTTTGATGGTTATGCCATTGGCGGCTTGTCTGTTGGCGAACCTAAAGAAGAAATGATCAAAGTATTGGATTATCTTCCAGAGAAAATGCCTGCGGATAAACCACGTTACTTGATGGGTGTCGGTAAACCAGAAGATATCGTAGAAGCAGTTCGTCGCGGTGTCGATATGTTTGACTGTGTGATGCCAACTCGAAATGCACGTAATGGTCATTATTTTGTGACTGATGGTTTAGTGCGTATTCGTAATGCCAAATATCGTCATGATCAAAGTCCGCTTGACCCACATTGCGACTGCTATACCTGTACAAATTTCACCAAATCTTATCTCTTCCATCTTGAGAAATGCGGCGAAATGCTCGGTTCGATGCTCGGTACTATTCATAACTTACGTTATTACCTACGTCTGACTGAAGCGATGCGTGATGCTCTCGATCATGGCACTTTTGATGAGTTTGTTGAAGACTTTTATCGTCGTCGCGGCATGGAAGTGCCACCTTGTCCTCAAGATTAATTCTTTCAGCATTTGCGCTGAAGAAAAAGACAAGGTAAATTGCTGAACAAGTCCAATTTATTTATCAAAGTATTGATAACCAGTTTTTTTAGTTTAGGAAAATGAAATGAGCCTTTTTATTTCTACTGCTCACGCGGCAGGTGAAGCTGCACAGCAACCAAGCATGATGGCAAACCTGTTGATGATTGCGGTATTTGTCGCAATCTTCTACTTCTTGATCTGGCGCCCTCAATCAAAACGTGCAAAAGAACATCGTGCACTAATTGAAAGCCTAGGTGTTGGTAGTGAAGTTGTTTTTGCGGGCGGTTTAATGGGTAAAATCACAAAAATCGAAGGTGATTTTGCAGTTGTTGAACTGAACCGTGGCGTAGAAGTAAAAGTACAACGCGCAAGTGTGATTTCAGTTCTGCCTGAAGGCACTCTAAATAACCTTTAATCAAAAAATAAGTCGTGCACCCGCACGGCTTTTTTCATTTTAAGAAGAAAACGAATGCGTTACCCAGCATGGAAATATCTACTGATTCTAGTGGTACTAGTCATCAGTACATTATATGCCCTGCCAAGTTTGTATCCTGATGAACCTGCTGTTCAAATTTCAGGTGCCAAAGCCGGTACCCAGATTGACCAAAGCATCGTACAAAAAGCAGAGCAGATTTTAAAATCTGAAAATATTGCCAGCCATGACAATAGCTTCACCAATAATGCCGCTTTATTACGTGTTGATTCGAGCGAACAACAATTAAAAGCGAAAGAAGCACTACGTCGTGGGCTCGGTGAAAATTATGTCGTCGCACTGAACCTTGCGCCTACTACGCCAGAATGGCTACAAAAAATTGGTGCTAAACCAATGAAGCTAGGTCTGGATTTACGTGGTGGTGTACATTTCCTACTTGAAGTGGATATGGATAAAGCCATTTCACAACGTATGGAAACGTCTGCGGCTGACTTACGTCGCCAACTTCGCGACAATAAATTAAAATTCAATAGCTTATCTTTGAACAACAACACCATTACGATGCAATTTGCAAATAATGATGATCGTTCTGCAGCTATGGATTTCCTTCGTCGTAACGGCAATGAATATACTCAACAAGCGGTTGCAACAACTGAAGGTTCAACACTACGTTTAAGCTACACGGATACACGTAAACAAGAAATTCAGTCTTATGCTGTCAACCAAAACTTAACAACTTTACGTAACCGTATTAACGAGTTAGGTGTAGCGGAAGCATTAGTACAAACTCAAGGTAGCAATCGTATTGTGGTTGAATTACCGGGTGTGCAAGATACTGCTGAAGCAAAACGTGTACTTGGTCGTACTGCGAACCTTGAGTTCCGCTTAGTTTCTGATTTAAACGATCAATATATCGATCCTTACACAGGTCAAGCAAAAGGCTCATTACCGCCAGGTACAGAAGCATTTGCTTATGAATCTTTGGACAGCGGTCGTCAATTATTGCTTAACCGTAACCGTATCTTAACAGGTGAACGTGTACAAAATGCGTCATCAGGCTTTAGCCAAGATACAGGTGGTGCTGAAGTAAATATTACTTTGGATACTGCGGGCGGTAAGTTGATGTCTGAAGCCACTCGTAATGCTGTAGGCAAACGAATGGCTGTTCTGTTCATCGAGAACAAACAAAAAATTAGTTATGTTGCTGATCCTGCAACAGGTACACAAACTGAAGTTCGTACACCTTATACCGAATCTGTGGTCATCAATGCGGCAACGATTCAAGCCGTATTGGGTTCCCAGTTCCGTATTACTGGTCTAGATTCACCTCAAGAAGCGTCTGAACTTGCATTGATGTTACGTGCAGGTGCATTAGCAGCGCCAATGTACTTCGTTGAAGAACGTGTGATTGGTCCGAGTCTCGGTCAAGAAAACATCGACAAAGGCGTATTATCAACTCAAATCGGTTTCTTATTGGTTGCGATTTGGATGGTGGTCTTCTTCCGTGTGTTCGGCTTGATTGCCAACTTTGCACTCGTGGTTAACCTTGCCATGATTTTAACCATCATGTCTTGGATTGGCGCGTCCCTCACCCTTCCGGGTATTGCAGGTATCGTAATTACCATTGGTATGGCGGTCGATGCCAACGTACTGATCTGTGAGCGGATACGAGAGGAAATTAAATGGGGTGCCTCGCCGAAACAGGCGATTGTTGCGGGTTATGATCGTGCGTATAACACCATCTTTGACTCCAACTTAACCACATTCTTGGTTGCTTTCATTCTGTTCGCAATTGGTACAGGCCCAATTAAAGGCTTCGCGGTTACCCTAATGATTGGTATTGTCTGCTCAATGTTCACAGCAATTACTGTGACACGTGCAATCGTACAAATCATTTATGGTAAAAAACGTAACCTGAAGAAGTTGAGCATTTAGGAGATCTAAGATGACTGAAAATACTCAACCGAAACAATACGGCCGTCCTGACAACGAGCGCATTATTCCGTTTATGAAGATTGCCAAACCGGCAGCCTTGATATCGATTATTTTAACGCTCTCAAGTATCTTTTTTATTTGCACCAAAGGTCTAAACCTCGGTTTGGACTTTACTGGCGGTGTGGCAGCAGAGTTGAACTATAGTCAACCAGTAAAATCTACCGATGTGAGCTCAGCGCTGACAAAAGCTGGTTTTAAAGACCCTGTGGTACAAACCTTAGGATCTGACCGCGACCTGATGGTTCGTATGCCAGTTCAAAAAGACATTGAAGCTGAAGACCTAACCAAAGCCATTACGACTGCTGCTCAATTGCCGGGCAATAAAGCAGAAGTACATAAAGTTGATGTGGTTGGCGGTCAAGTCGGTAATGAACTCTACGTGCGTTCTGCTGGCGCTGTAGGTCTTGCCCTACTGCTCATGCTGGTTTATGTCACTATTCGCTTTGAATTCAAACTTGCGATGGGTGCTGTACTGTCTTTATTCCACGATATCGTGGTGACCATTGGTATCTTTGCCATGATGCAGTGGCCGTTTGACTTAACAGTTTTGGCTGCACTACTCGCGATTATCGGTTTCTCGCTCAACGATAACATCGTTGTATCTGACCGTATTCGTGAAAACTTCCGTAAGATTCGTGGTGCTGAGCCTCTCGAAGTTGTCAACAGTGCATTAACTGAAACACTTCGCCGTACCATTCATACCTCAATGACACTATTACTGGTTGTTGTAGCGATGATGGTACTGGGCGGTGATGGTCTGAAATGGTTCTCTGTTGCAATGTTTGTTGGTGTATTTGTGGGTACATATTCATCAATCTACATTGGTACAGCCTTCGCGCTATGGCGTGGTCTAAACCGTCAAGACTTCATTGTACAAGTGAAGCCTGAATTTGAAGAAGAAGAGATTCCTTAAGGTTTTCAACTTTGATTTCAGTTCAAAACCCATCTTCGGATGGGTTTTTTTATGGCGAATTACAATATGCAGCGAATAAGCAACTCTAAATTTATGCTTTATGCAGAATTCTATTCATGCTAAAAAATTTGAATTTCAGGAAATGTAAACTATTTGTAAGACTACTTTGATCGCCATGATTCGGTCAACATCATGTTCGGGAACAATAGTATTAATAAGCAAATGAACCTATTTTCGCATGACAGTATATCTCGCCATTGTGCGAAGGATACGCCTGCGTATCAAACACATTTAAACTCATGCGGATACCTAGTCCACAAGCGCTTAGTACAGCTCCCATGATCGTCCACACTTTAAACCAGTATTCATCAGGAGTCTGCCTGCCCCAAGTTCACCAACTCATTGGGATGAAAGTCATGACAAGTCTATGCCTCGAAACACACTTTGCGCGCTAAGTCTTCCACGTCTACGCCTATATCATGATTATGACTGCTGATTGCCAAAGCATAATGCTGCTGGCTATCCGAATGATTAAAGGCGAGCGCTGCTGTTTGGGCTAAATAAGGTTTACCAAATTCAGTCTTTAAAAAATCTGTGTCTTGCATGGGCCGCTGCATGGCGTCTGAAAGATGTAAATTGCGCTGCTGATAAATTTGCTGTTTTTTTATAGGCCTGATAAGCGCGCATATCAGAAAATTCATCGCGCGTTAAAGGCGCAAGTTGAGCAATGGCATTTGTAGCACTTGAATGGTTCTTGGCTTATTCATGCCCTGCTCAGCTTGATGTTTATGTTTAAAATACAGCAATCACTTAAAATTTAACGATATCACCTTTCAGCGCTACGCCTGCAATCGCAGTTCCTTTCGCGCATTGATATGTGGAGGTGCTGCGAGTTTCATTTGACTTGTAGAAACTCACCAAGTTAGTTACTGCATTCGCGCCTTTGGCTTTAGCGGTATTTTGGAATTGAATCAATGCAGAACGCAGTACATGATCACATGAGCTTTCTGCAGATTTGGCAAAACCGTTGGTTTTTTTATTGGTGACTAAACCTTTTTCAATGACTTTACCGCCAGATTTTGTCCCTGCCAGATAAAATTTCACAGAACCATCTAGCGTACCGTCAGCAACTGCACGATCAACAGCTTCTTTGAAATTAAAATCATGCATGGCATCTGCTGCATGCACAACGGTCATTGCCCCTGCCATCAATACAGCTGCAGCACAGATATTTTTCAATATCATTATTTTTCCCTCTTTTTTAAATTAAACCTGTTTAAATATCAAGGAGGTATTAATCCCTCCAAATGCAAAATTGTTGCTCATCAGCATGTGCGTTTCTGCTGAACGCATTTCATTGACTATATAATCCAAATCGCCGCAGGCACTGTCAAGCTGTTCTAAATTTAAAGTCGGCACCAGCTGTTTACGTTGCATCATTTCAATACTCAGCCAGGCTTCAATCGCGCCGCAAGCACCTAGCGTATGCCCAAAATAACTCTTTAATGAGCTGATCGGCTTCTTGCCTAATATGCGGGCTGTCGCTTGAGTTTCAGCGACATCACCTTGATCGGTCGATGTACCATGCGCGTTCACATAGTCAATTTCCGAGACATCTACCTGCGCATCTTTCAGTGCAAGCTGCATGCAGCGTCCCATCATCTCAGAATCTGGACGTGTTACATGCTGACCATCGGTATTGGTTCCATAACCAATAATTTCTGCATAAATGTTCGCTCCGCGCGCTTTGGCATGTTCATATTCTTCTAAAATCAGACAGCCTGCACCCTCGCCCACCACCAAGCCATCACGCTTTGCATCAAAGGGACGCGGTGTTTTTTCTGGGCTGTCATTTTGCGTACTGGTCGCCAGCAGCACATCAAACACCGCAGAACCTGCAGCGCTCAACTCTTCTGCTCCGCCTGCAATCATCACTGTCTGCTTACCGTATTTAATGGCTTCGTATGCCTGACCAATCGCCATGGAACCTGAAGTACAGGCGCTGGACGTTGGAAATGTTTGGCCTTTCAAACCAAAATATACCGTCATGTTGACCGCGCTGGTATGTGACATCATCCGGATATAGGTCGTCGCATTCAGCTTGTTCATATTATTGTCCAGCAGCATGGCGCCAAACTCACCGACCGCATCAACACTGCCGGCAGATGAACCAAAGGCCACGCCAGCTTCACCGCTTTGCAGAATCTTATGGTTGAGCAGGCCAGCATCTTCCAGCGCTTTTTCTGCGCAGACTACAGACATTAATGCTACACGGCCCATGCCACGGGTCACCTTACGGTTAAAATGCTTGGGAACGGTAAAGCTCTCTACAGGACCGCCCAGCTTGCTGCGCAGATCACCATAGACTTCCCAATCGGGCATGTAGCGGATGCCGCTTTTACCTGCTGCAAATTGTTCAAAAATTTGATCTGCGGTTTCACCCAATGAAGTGATGCCTGACATGCCTGTAACGACTACACGTTTCATCAAATCAGTCCTCCATTTACCGAAATCACTTGGCGGGTAATATAGCTGGCATCATCACTACATAAAAACTTAACCGTTTTTGCCACTTCATCCACTTGCCCCATGCGCTGCATTGGAATCATTTTTAGCGCATGTTCTTTGACTTCATCTGTCACCATTTCGGTTTCAATTAAACCGGGCGCCACGCAGTTAACGGTAATTTTCCGTTTTGCTAATTCCAGCGCCAGCGCTTTGGTTGCACCAATTAAGCCTGCTTTGGCAGCACTGTAATTGACTTGTCCGCGGTTGCCCATCACACCAGAAACTGAGGATAATGTGACAATACGCCCGCCTTTTTTCAATCGGATCATCGGCATCATCAATGGCTTAAGCACATTGTAAAAACCATTCAGTGAGGTCGATACCACCTCATCCCAATCATCATCGGTCAAGGCTGGAAAAGCGCCATCACGGGTTAAGCCTGCATTCAGCACTACACCATAAAACGCGCCATACTCAGCCATATCCTGTTCTAAAATTGAGGCTATATTTTCACGGTCGTTTACATCAAACATCAGCACATGACTGCTTTGTCCCATAGTCTGAATTTCTTGCGCTACCTGCTCCGCTTCCTGCTGACGAGAACGCGCATGCACAGTGATATCAAAACCAGCTTTTGCCAATTCTAAAGCAATTGCCTTACCTATACCGCGGCTGGATCCTGTTACTAAAATTCTTCTGCTCACGTTCATTTCCCAATCGCGTCATTCATATTTTCTGGTTCAAATACACTCAGCATGGCGCTAAAGCGATGTTCTTGATATTCAATTTCACAATTAAACTGGCCTAGACCTTCGTGCAGATAACTCTGCTCAACTCGAATACGCACGGTACTGCCCAAAGCGAAATATGGACATGGCAACTGCATTTTACGCGTACCCAATAAAAAGCCGACTTTAGGCGGCAAGCCTTTAGTTTGCCCTTTATGCCCCGCATAGGCACTGATGGTTTGCGCCATTAATTCAATGCTGCTCCATGTCGGCAAACCTTCGGCTTCGCAAAACATCAGCTCAGGTCGAATCTGTAATTCCGCAATCGCAAACTGATCATTGGCTTGAATCAGATGATCCACAAAAACCATGGGTTTTTCATGCGGAATAAACTGTACGGCATCCATCATGGCAAAACGGTTCCTAAAATTAAACTGATATTGCTGCCGCCAAAAGCAAAGGAGTTGCTCATAACATAATGCATCGGCTGCGCTGCATGGCTGTCCAAAACATAATTCTGCTGGGCTAAAGCTGGATCTAATTCACCTGCGTGATGCAAAGGCAGCCAAGACTGATCTAACAGCACCTGCTGGCAAATAAAAGCTTCAATCGCGCCTGCCGCGCCTAGGCAGTGACCCGTTTTATGCTTGGTGCTGCTCAGTGCAACTGGATAATCTGCAAAAACAGTCTGCACCGCTTTAATTTCCATCGCATCATTTTGCGGAGTGGATGTACCGTGCAAGTTTAAATAGCCAATGTCGCTGGCTTTCAAGCCTGCACTATTCAAGGCTTTTTGCATAGCTTCTGCCGCACCTTGTCCTTCTGGATGCGGCGCAGAAATATGCCATGCATCCATAGATTCACCACTTGACAACAGCATCACTGGAGCCGAGTCTTTGGACAATAAAAATAACGCCGCCGCTTCACCAATATTGATGCCGTCACGCTGCGCACCACAAGGCTGGCATATACTGCTGGACAGGCTTTCTAGGCTATCAAAGCCATTTAAAGTTAACTTGCACAGTGTATCTACACCGCCAACCAATACAGCATCGGCCAAATCGGTATTTAGCAGGCGCTGCCCTGCAGCCATGGCTTTGGCTGCCGAAGAGCATGCTGTTGAAATAGTATATGCAGGGCCTTCCCAGCCCAAGTACTGCTGCAGTGATTTGGCTATGCAGCCCATTTCCTGTTTCTGATGCTGCACTGACTCATTAGACAATTGCTGAAAATGCACTTTCAACACAGTTTCATTATCTGCGATGCCTGACGTAGATGTCCCGACAATAACCGCAAGGCGCTGCTTTGCAAATTGCGCGGTATAGACGCGAATATCCGCCTCTATTTGCCGCAAAGCGGTTAAAGCAAATCGTAAATTACGCGAATCTGCAGGCTGTAAATATTCAGGTATGTTTTGTTCTAAGGATGCAGCAGAAGCCCCCACCCAAACCGTGCGCTCTGCAATTAAATCTTGACGCTGCGTTAATGTATTGTCTGCAGTGCACAGTGCATTTTTCAATTCACTGGCATTTTCCCCCAAAGCAGACAAAGCCGCGCTGAACTGTATCCCCACAGCAGAATGGCGCATGATATTGTTATTGGTCACTCTCGCCTCGATCATCTTCCAAAGTATTGCTCACCGCGCTGATTACCATTTGATACGGTACTTGCAGGTTATTCAGTTCAACCGCTCCTTCTAGCGGCTGAATGTTTAATACGGGCTGCTGATTGATATATACCACACCGTCTTTTTGCGTCACAGCCGTTTGCCCTGCATGTAATGCCATGAACTGTGGATAGGTTGCGTACAGAATATCCCGCACCACGTAGTCAAAGGACAAGTATTTCATGGCATCTATACGCTGTTCCACACGAACCTGCTGCCCATCAAAACTAAGTTTAAACAGCTGCTGCCCAGTCAGGCTCAGCGCCAGCATGTCCAGCTGCTGACCGCTTTGCTGCTGATACAGCAAAAAACTGAAGCCATGTTCTTTCCATTGCACTTCAATTTGATCTTGGCGCTGATAGCTTTGCGCGGTCCATTGCGGCGCAGACAAGCCTTGCGCCTTAGGCAGAATTTTAGGCGCCAAGCTTTGACAGCCGCTGCACAAAACAGCGCCAGCCAAAACTAAAGCAGTGATTTTAGCATTTAAATTAAGTGCCATCTGTCATGGTTTCCCGCATTTGCGCTTCGCGGCAATATTCCGCCAATGTGCTCAAACGCTGCTTGGCATTACGGTGAATCGGATTTGTTTCATCCCACGCATAGCCTGCCAAAAGCGAGGCTATCATACGGCGGATTTTTTCATCTTGCTTCTTGGAAAATACCACATCTTGAAATTCGCCTGTATACCAAGATTCCACATAGGCGCGGAACACTTGAATACCTTTGCGCAGCGGTTTTTCATACTGCACCATCCAGTCCACAGACTGACCTTGCAATACTTTATCAACCAAAGGAATGGCCAAGCTAGAAGATTTCAGCGCAATAGTCACCCCTGAAGAGAATACAGGATCTAAAAACTCGCCCGCGTTGCCGAGCAATGCATAATTATGTGAAGCCAGCTGTTTAACATTGGCAGAATAGCCAACCAATGTACGGACTGGCGTATCATGCTTCGCATTGCGCAGCACCTTAGATAAACTCACATCATCCGCCAAAATGCGTTTTTGCAATGCCTCTAAATCATAATCGGGACTACCGTCATAACCGTATTTTTCAAAAAAGTCTTGTTCTGCAACTACACCAAACGATGAACGTCCATCGGCAAAAGGAATCAGCCAATACCATGCACGATGATCTTTTTCGTGCACCGCAATCAAGATTTTTTCACGGTCAAATTCTAGATCATCCAAAATACCGTCTTCAATATGCGTAAATACGGCGCGACGAACTGGGAAATCTGATGGGCTTTCTAAATCTAAAAATTTAGGCAAAATTCGGCCAAAGCCGCTGGCATCCAGAAGAAACTTGCCTTGAATTTGATAAGGCTGACCTTGTTCATCTTTCACCGTTAAAATAGGATGCGCGCTTTCTACATCTACAGCTGTCACTTCATGACCAAAGCGGATGTCTGCACCCATTTTGCCTGCCTGCTGCGCCAGCAAATGGTCAAAATTGGCACGGCGTACTTGCCAAGTAGTGCCCGGGCCTTCACTGAATTTTTGAGTAAAATCATAGAAACTGCGCTGCGGGCCTTTTAGGAAAGCTGCGCCGTTTTTAAATTGAAATGCATATTCTTCGACATGCTCACGCACCGTCTCCAGCAGGCCAGCTTCTTCTAGAAATACCATAGACTGCGGCAGTAGAGATTCCCCAATTGAAAAGCGCGGAAAATATTGTTTTTCGATCACCGTCACTTGATAGCCTTTTTGACGCAGTAAGGCTGCTGCCGAACTACCCGAAGGCCCTGCGCCAATAATTAAAACATCTGTGTGCTGTAGTGTGCTCATTGCACTATTACCTTTTTACTCAGCTTTGGCTGATATTGCTGAACCACAACATGCTCTGCATCGGAAGATGTAAACAATGTTGCATAAATAAATGAAAAAATGACCCCGAGCAGCACCGTCAAGCCAAAGCTGTGAATGGCATAGGTATGGCTAAAGGACAGAAGTCCAAACCCAAAGAAAGTCGACATCATGCATAGAAACAGCGCCATGCCGACCACTTGCGGATGGTCATGCCCATGACGATAGAAAATCGCATAGTCCACGCCAATGCCAATAATCAGGAAGGTGCCCATAATGCTGAACAAATTAATTTCTACGCCTAACCAAGCCTGTATGGCAAAGGTTGTCATCAACGCCATGGTCACGGGAAGCACCAGCGGCAGGATGGATTTTTTCCCATATAGCAGCCCTAAGCCAATGGCTAAAATTGCCAAAGCACTCAGCAGCAGCCACTGTGCTTGCATACGATGCTGCTGAAATAGCTCAGACAGCTGATTAACTGGCCGTAGCAGCTGCACGTTGTGATTGCTTAATTTTTGCAAAGCTGCCACATCATGCACATTTTGCAGCATGACTAAACGCTGGGTAGAACTCATCTGTAAAAAATGCAGCGGATGATCTTGAAACACAGCATCACTCAGCAGCGGCTGATGCTTCAAGTTTACCTGCCAATTCAAAACGTCAGACTCATTCAGTTGCAGCACCTGTGCATAATCACGCAATGCCTGCTTTGGAATGGCTTGAAGCATAGCTACATTCTGCTTTTGCTGCGCCAGAGGCGGCACCCACTGCCCCAGTGCCTGTAGCGCATCTAATTTTCCAGCCTGCTGCAACACAGACAGCTGATCCAGTAAGTACTGTTCATTGCGCTCTAATTCTGCAGATGTTTTGCCTTGTACTACAAAATAATCACTGCCCTGCTGCTGCATAAATCGTTCACGCACATACTGATCTTCCTGCTTTAAGCGTTGATCCATACTTTGCAAGTTACGGATATCATCATTGCTTTTTAAGAACAGTAAACTGCTGCCAGTCACTGCAACTATCAGCGCCATCAAGATATAGCGTAAGCGATTGCGCGCTTGAATGTAGTTGCGCGAATGGCCAATAAAACTCAGCACACGAATCGCAGGTTCGGCATTTAAAGCAGGCAAGCGCGGCAGCAGTAAAATACTGGTAATCCATGCGGCGCTTAGACCGACCATAGAGAACACAGCGATCTGCTTAAAGCCCGGAAATGGCGTAAAGCTCAGTACCACATAAGCCAGCAGCGTGGTCATCAGCCCCACAAACAAGCTCGGCAATAATGGCTTTAAGACGGCAAAACCATCAATTTGACGGTGCTGCGACTGCATGGCCATAAAGTAAAATGAAAAATCCACACAGACGCCAATCAAACTGGCACCAAAAACCAAAGTCATTAAATGAATTTCGCCAAAAATACTGTAGGTAACAGCAAATGCGACCAAGCTGCCTGTGCCCACCGCGACCATTTCTGTCAGCATGGGGCGGATAGAGCGGAAGCCAAACCACACCAAAAGCAGAATGCCGAGGGTTGAACCGACACCAATCGTCGAAATTTCTTCTTTTGCAGAGTTTGTACCAAATTGCGCAAACAGCAGTGTTCCTGTCCAATGCGGTTTAACCTGCAATTGGCGCAGATGCTGATTCATCTGCTGAATAAAAGCATCGGTCTGTTCTTGATAGGCAATGCTGTAAGGACTGTTCTTAAGCTGCAGCACCACCAATCTGGAAATGCCCTGTTCATCGCGCTTGGTGGCAAAGCCTTGTTCTAGGCTAATATCTGAATTGTTCTGTAACGCGCTAAGCCCCATCGCATAACGTGGAAACAGCAACAGCGGATCACTTTGCAGCATTTCCGCCGTGACCGGCATACCCGGACTCATCAATTGCAATAAGCCTTGCTCTGCTAAGGTGGCATAATCTTTGTGCTGCAGCAGTTCACGATCGCTCTGGGTTAATAGCCCTGCCTTGTGCTGATACAGCAGTTTGGCAAATTTGTCATAGTCCAGCTGAGGACGCATAGGCTGAAATAGTTGGCTTTGATTGGCCTGCGTTTTCAGTAGTTTTGTGGCTTGATCCAGCTGCTGATCATTTTGAGCATCCAGCACTACAAAGACTTTGTCATTCAGCTGATTGCTGACATAGTTTTGCGCACGCTCCAGATTCGCATCTTGATGTGTTTCTGGCAGCAAGGCAAAAATATTGGTCTGAATTTTAATGCCATTGTTCAGCCATGCCGCAGCTAAAACGACCGCAATGACACAGAGTATGACCAGCCAAATGGCTGTAAATTTATTTTGCCAATTGGAAAAGCGCATTTTCCGCAGCCGTTAAAGTTTGAGGTTGAGCGCTTTGCTGACTAAATCGGATGACCGTGCTGTTATTGGCCTGTTCCTGAATCACAATGCGGTTCACATAACGCTGACCTTGAGCATCAACACGGACAAACAGTTTTTTAAATAAACTGCTCTTTGGTGTCAGCACCACATTCCACTGTGCAGGAGTATAATTGGCTGAAACCACATTAAAGTTTTTCGCCAGTGCAGTTTCATTACCAGACATCAGCTGTAAAAACATAGTCGCAACAGAACCATAAGGCGTTTTATCAACTGCAATTTGGCTTGAAGTGCGCTGCGTTTTTTGCACCAGCTTACGCGGCGTCACGATTAGATCTGCTTTCACAGGACTTTGAATTTGCCAAAGCACGCCCTGATTTTTACTGAACAGCACTTCGCCTTTCGAAACATAGGTTTTATTCAGCGAAGCCAATTTTTTCTGCTGTTCAAAATTGGCGCGTACCACTGGCGTTGCCGCCAATTGCGAAAAGACCTGCTTCAATTCGGTATTCTGCGCATGACCTGCAGATGTCATCAGAGCAGAAGCTGTAATCAAACACAGCGGCAATACTGCTTTTAAAATAGGAGATCGAATATTCATCCTACTACTCCGCTTTAAATTCAGACCATACATTTAAACAGTCCAATAAAATTTGAGGCGACTGGTAACACATTTCACGTGTTGCAATCTTCACTGCCACTTGCGTGGTATAACCTTTAGTGAGGCGTCTGCCCGAAATTGCATCAAAAATCTGATACTCAATTTTCAGACGGTTTTCCCATTCTTTTAAAATTGCGCGTACACGGATTTTTTGTTCAAATTCGATGCCCTGCACGTAGCGCACATGGCTTTCAATTACAGGCCATACATAGCCTGAATCACGCATTTGCGTATAGTTATAATGAAACTGATCCAGCAGCTTACAGCGGGCAATTTCAAAATATTTTAAATAATGCCCATGCCAAACCACATTCATTGTGTCCACATCATGAAAAGGCACATCAATAATCACATCTGCATGCATCGCTTTATCCTTGGCTTATACAGCAATGCTGTTCAAAAGTTCTAAATTTTCAAAACGGTTGACCAGCGCCTGCAGCTCGTTTTGTAAAGGGCGATCTTCCTCCACATAGTTGAAGCTTTGAAGCACCCACTGTTGAAATGCTGTTAATACTGGACTGAGTTCTGTATCTAAACCTTTCAATTGAACCGCCTGCACAGCAGCACAGCTCAATGCCGCCATTACCTGTTCAGTCAGCGCAATCACACGACTCGCATCACGCGCTGCAATGGTTCCCATACTGACTTTATCTTGATTATGACATTCAGTTGAACGAGAAAAAATTGATGCTGACAAAGTCTGTTTCAGTGCTTCTGCTGTCCATGCCGACACCCCAATTTGCACGGCTTTAAATCCATGATTCAACGGCATGCGTTCTGGGCTTGAACCCGTCAAGTTGCGCGGCAGGCCGTTATTCATTTTGTAATCGACCAATTGCGCGAGCTGGCGGTCCATCAAGTCTGCAATATTGGCAATCATGATTTTTAAACTGTCCATGGCCTGCGCAATATGACCGCCATAGAAATGTCCGCCATGCAGTACACGCAAATTCACAGGATCAATCAATGGATTGTCATTGCTGGAATTTAATTCATTTTCAATAAACTGGCGCAGCCACACTTTTGAGTCTTCAAATACGCCAATAATATGCGGTGCACAGCGCAGTGAGTAACGGTCCTGCAGACGTGAACTTTGGTGCTCTGTCTGCACTTGGCTGTTCAGCCAAACACGCAGTTGCGCAGCAATCTGCTGCTGGCCTGGATGCGGCTTTTGCGCAAATAAGACCTCATCAAAATGGCTTGGATTACCTTCCAGCGCCAAGACATTCAATGCTGTCACCATGGTGCTGGTCAAGGCTATCTGTTCTGCTTTTTTATAATTCAAGCAGGCAATAGCCGTCATCACTGCCGTGCCATTCATCAACGCCAAACCTTCTTTAGGGCGCATCACTAAAGGCTGCATGCCTTTTTCAGCATATACCTCTGCAATGGGTACAATCTTGCCTTGATAATACACATCACGCTCACCGACCAAAGCACCCGCAATATAAGACAATGGGGTTAAATCACCGCTAGCGCCGACAGAACCTTCCGATGGAATGACGGGAATCACATCTTCATTCAGCATCCACGCCAAACGCTGCAGCAAGGCATGCGATACACCTGAATAGCCACGTGCCAGCGAACATAACCGTACGGCAACCACTGCACGCGCGGTGATTAAATCCAAATTTTGGCCCATACCGCAGCCATGAAAGCGTGACAAATGCAAAGGCAATTCATTCACTTGATGCGGTGGAATTTCCACAAGGCAAGAATCGCCATAGCCTGTGGTTACGCCATAAATAACGCCTTCATCCTGCAATAACTGATCGAGAAAATCTGCGCCGCGCTGAATCAATGCATTCCACTCATCTGAAGCAGGCAGTGCTACTTGATGTTCTTTACGCGCAACAGCCACAATATCTTCAATGCTGAGAGCGAATTCCCCAATCGTTAACACAAGACTTATCCTTTATTCCAAAAATTATAAAAATTAAACCATTGATACGGCGCACGCATGCAATGCTTTTCCAGCAGCTGCACATATTGCCGAGTGGTCTGCTGCATGGCTTGCATGCGCTCTTTACGCGGCCAGTTCAGCTGATCGGCCACTTTATGAATATGCACTTCAAAATGCGCTTGCACCCGATAGCAAAACACCGCCAAAACGGGCGCTTTCAATAAACTTGCCAAAATCCACGCGCCTTGCGGCCACAGCGCCTGTTCCCCTAAAAACTCAACAGGCTGGACACGGCCAGACTGCACAGGTACACGGTCGGCAGCCACAATCACCCACTCACCTTGATCCAGCTTATCTTGCAAAATCAATGCGGTTTCAATACCCAACTCATCTACCGAAACCAAATTCACATCGGCATGCTCATTCAGCTTCTTTAAAAATTCATTAAATTTTGTCGCGTGCTTTTGATAGACCAGCACATTAATTTTTTGCGGATGCTCAGATTTCACTGCTCGCAGCAGCTCGATATTGCCAAAATGCGACACCACAATCACTGCGCCTTTTTGGTAATGCGCACGGAAATGTTCATGCCCATGCAGCTGCAGTTCTTGCTCGGCCACATTGCCCAGCCAGCCTTCAATTTTATCTAAAATGCATTCGCCAAACTGCATGAGATGCGTATAGGTCTGCCCCATATGCGGCTCAGACGCAAAAGGTGATTGACTGCCTGCAAAATAATGCAGCTTTTTTAAATACAGTAAAGAAGCTTGGCGTGCTGTGTTTGAAAACAGCCAATACCACATAATCACAAAATACAGCACCAATCTGCACAGCCAGCGTCCACCCAATCGGTAAAAGCCGAGCATCAGCATCAGTGGCAACATGCCGCCACGCTCTTTGATGCTGCTCCATTTGGGAGTCTTTTGTTCTGACACGTTTTGCTCTGACACGCTTAGCCTTTCACTTTGTAATACAGCAATTTGGGTAAACGCAGCAGCATGCCGCCCAATAACCGGCTATGCGCGCGAGCCATCCCTAAATTATCTCGCCAAACATTAAAATGCGAAATACCGTCTTCAGGATAGATGACCCGCGTCGGCACATTCACAAAATGTACATTTTCCCATTTCAAGCGCACCAAAATTTCTGAGTCAAAGCCCATACGGGGCTGAAATTTAGCGCTATTCAGTACTTTTACTGTCTGCGCCAGCGGATAAACTCGAAAACCGCACATACTGTCTTTAATTTCAAAGGATAGGCTGTTAATCCACACCCAAATGTGCGTGGCATAACGGCCATATAAGCGTTTTTTCGGCACAGATTCATCAAATACAGGCAGACCAATCACCATCGCTTCTGGATGCTGCGTCGAGGCATCTAAAAAGTGCTGAATATCATTCCAGTCATGCTGACCATCCGAGTCTAATTGCAAGGCGTGACTATAGCCCTGCTTATATGCATGCTGCAGCCCCGTCATAACCGCCCCGCCCTTGCCTTGATTGACTTCATGCTCAACCAAATCCAGTAAAGGATTATCTGCAGCCAATGACCGCAGCACCGCTGTACATTCAGCATCACTGCCATCATTCACCATAATAATAGGCAACTGAAAAACGTTTAGATGCGTAGTTAAGGCCGCCAAATAATGCGGATGGTTGTAAACTGGAATTACAAAGCAATGCTGCATTCTTATACCCTCGGCTTATTCTTCCACCGCTGAAACAGCAAACAGCAGCCGCCCAGAAGCCAATGTTTTATCTTGTTGTTTCAGTTCAAAACTGACTTTGTGCGCCTTTCGCATCAAGGATAAATCCACACATTGATAAGGACGAATCAAGTCCTGAAATTTTAACTGCTCAAAACCATTGCACCATTGCAAATCCGCCCAATGCTGCTTTGCAAAATGCTGAATGAAGCCAATTTGACCAACGCCTGGATAAATTGGAAAATTCGGAAAATGTCCTTTAAAGCATTCTAACTCAGGACTGAATTCCAGCGCTAAATTAAGCTGCTCATCGTGTATCTGCTGTGTCAAAATTACAGGCAGCTGCATTGGCTGAAACAAAGACTTTAAATACTGCTTATTGAGTTTTGATTGTGCATTTTGCGGCATCAGGGACAAGAAGCGCCATTGCCGCGGAATGGCAATGCTTTCCAGCTTTTCACTTAATTGTTTTTTTAGCTGCGCTACGAATGCCGCTTTGCCCATTTCCTGCAGATGCTGACGCGCTTCATCCGTCAGCACAGCCACCGCGGCTAAAATTTGACGGTGCTCTTTTTCATACACCAAAACGTGGCATTGCTGTACAGCATTTAAATCTGCAATTTTCAGCTCAATGGCATCGAGGCTTAAACGCTTTTCTTCCAGTTTCACAATTCGGTCTAAACGGCCCAGCAATCGAAATGGGCTCTTAGGGTTCGCCATTTCTGTCAGTTCGACTTTATCACCCGTCAAAATCCAGTCTGTACTAAATGCATGATTGGTTTTGACTGCCAATTCTTGCTGTTCCTGAGCCTGAATATCAACATTGGCAAAAGGAGTCCATAAGGCATCATCCTGCTGACGATGCGCAATTCCGCCTGTTTCAGAACTGCCAAACACTTCTGTAATGGGACTGTTCAAATATGGGCGGACACCCGCATCCAGCTTGCCGCCAGAGGAATACACCGTAATACAGTCTTGCAACAGCACATCCTTGGTCCAGCGCTTGAGCAAGGCTGGGCTGGAAATCACATAGTTTGGCAGCTGTAAATGCGCAATTTTCTTTTGAATATCGGCCACATCTTCAGGAAAGGCCAATTGCTTTTGATAAAAGCTGCGCCCGCTCGCCAAAGGCCACAGCAGTTTAAATAGTAAGCCATATATATGCTGATGACTGACTGTTGCAATTGCGATGGCCTGTTCGGGCAAAGTAAAGCTAGCATCTAGGCCGCAAACTTCATTAAACAGCTGCTGTAAGGTGCGAGGAATTTTTTTCGGTTGGCCTGTAGAGCCTGATGTATAAAAATACACCTGCGCCTGATTTAAAAAGGCGTCATCAAATTCAAAAGTTTCTTGATGCTTTTTATCTGAGCTTTTACTACGTTTTAGAAAATAGATCTGCTCGGCAGCCAATTCTTTTTCTAAGTCACTGACACGGTTTGGCGGCAGCAATACCTGTTTTTTTGCCTGCAAAGCAGCAAATAGCAGCACCAAAAACTCATAGCTGTCTTGTTCCCACAGCGCCCAAACAGGTTCAGATGACATGCGGATCTGAGCTGCCTGCAGCGCAACATCCTGCCAAAAATCCTGAAATGAAATTTCACGTAGATCAGACTGAATACATAAAGTTCGGGATGAATGCAGATGGTGCTGAAAATGACAAGACATAAATGTTATTTCTAAACCGTGATTATTTTCTAAATTAAAAAAATGAAAATGACGCTATTTTTGCGCCTGATGCAATCGCTGCTGGCGTTTGCGCAGCAGGTACTCTCCGAGCAATAAAATACCCATCAACATATAGGAAATAAAACCGTTATACAGCACCCAAATCTTCATTGACACAAAATACACCGTCCATAATGCAATCAGCGCATTGATAGCAAAAAATCCGCACCACACTTTGGTGACTTGACGTGTCCAATGCACGCCTTCTGGCGGTAAGTCTGGCTCAGCTAACCGCGCAAAGCGCTCAATCATGGATGGCGGTTTGATTAAGGTCATACTGAAAATAATCAAAGCACCCACATTCATGCAGACTGGGTACAGTTTTAGCCACGCATGATCTTTAAGTATCAAGCTTAGCCCACCGCAGAGTATAGCAAAGCCGGTCAAAGGCCACAGCAAAGCATTGCCCTTGCTGAACATGCGCATCATGCCCAGTGCAATCAGCAGCACACTCACCCATGCATAGTGGCCTTTTGCCAAACCATAGCCGACAAAAAAAGGATAGAGAATCAATCCGATTACTGCTATCCCTTTAAAAACTGCATTCATTCAGCTGACATATTCTGAATGACGGCTACAACGTCCTGTACGGTGCGGACATTTTTAAAATCTTCCGGATTTACTTGCTTACCGGTTAATTCTTTAATCTTTACGACCAAATCAATCGCATCGATGCTGTCTACATCCAAATCTGTTGCCAGATTGGACTCAAGCTGTACATCTTCAGGCGCGATTTCAAACAATTCGTCCATCCATTCGCGCAATTTTTCTAAAACGGTTTCTTGTGCAAGCATAGCAACCTCTTATGCTGTTTTCTGAGCTTCAACTAAAGCCACTAAGCTTTGAATTGATTTAAAGTGTTCTTTGGTTTCTGCAGACTCTGCATTTAAATGAATGCCGTAACGCTTTTTCAATGCCAAGCCCAGCTCCAATGCATCAATTGAATCCAAACCCAGACCGTCGCCAAATAAAGGCGCTTCTGTTTCAATGTCTGCAATGGTGATGTCTTCTAGGGCAAGCACATCAATAATCATTTGCTTCAATTCATCAGCAAGATTGTTCATTTAAGGATAACTCTTGGTTAAAAAACCACTGTAATTGTTGATTTAATTGACGTACATTTTTTGGATTGACCGTTACATCATCCAATACGTCTTCCACTTGGATCGCATCCAAAACTTTCACGTGAATATGAAAAGGCTGTTCTGGGATGTGATACCACTTTTCATTTTTGGTCAGGGTCGAAGGTGTACATGTAATCAGTACTGGCCGAATCAGCACACCTGCGCGCAAGGCAATATTGGCAGCGCCGCGCTGAAAGTCATTCAGCTGCTTATCTTTTTCAGTCCGTGTCCCTTCTGGGAAAATCAGTAATGATGCCGCTTTATCCTGCTGCAGTTTGTTCACGCAATCCTGAATAAATTGTTCTGAACCTGCATTTAGAATATAGCCCGCACTCTGCACAGGGCCTTTGGTAAATGGGTTAGACCACAGCGTCTGTTTGACCACGCAATTTGCCTGTTCCATTAAACCAATTAATATCACAACGTCAATCAGTGTCGGATGATTGGCAATCACCAACTCCTGCTGACTGTGCTGCAGTTTTTCCAGCCCTTCAACTTCATAGGTCATAATGCCTAGCTTAACCATCATTTCAGTAAAGCCTTTAAAGCTGTGCTTAATGACTTTTTGCGTGCGCTGTATGCGTAAGGCTTCATCTTGGGTACTGAGTTTCACCAAAGGCGCAACAAGGCCACCTATCGCTGCTCCACCTGCTCCAAAGCTGGCAAAACTAAAGCCTGTCGCACCGACACGCCAGACATAATTGGCTTTTTTCTTGATATTTTTTAAGTTCAGCATTTTGTCCACGCAGCGCTTTCAAATTGACTGTCATCTTGCCAGAAATGATAAAATTGTAATGCCTGCTGAAAATACGTCTGTATGTCCGAATGGTGAGAAAGATCCAGCTTTAAATTTTCAGGTTGCAGTGAAACCAATGCGCTCATAGCAAAAGCAGTAAAGGGCTGATGTTCAGCATACAGTTCAGGTAAGGCTTCATCATAATACACCACCAACGCGCGGCTGGCTTCGGGCATCGTCTTGAGCCAAGCATAGGCTTCAATCAATGCATCATTCCAAGAACCAGCTAAACTGGTTGAAGGAGTAGCGTCTTTGCATAAGATCGAATACAGACCGGATACAGCGTTATGTACAGAAGTTGAAAACTGCGTCGGCGATGGTGTTTGCTCATGCAGCACATCTTCTAAAATTTTCAGGGTCTTGGTTTCATCACCATACTGCGAAACCCATACAATATAGTCAACGCGCTGTTTTGCCAAAACCTGCATAGCCGAGTTTAAAGCCAGCTTCGCCACCAATGACAAACGGCGACGCTGCATTGCAGGAATTTGCTCTAAGGCAGGAAATACCTCATCGGCCCGGCTCATCACCAGCCGAGACATATTCATAAGCACCATGCGCTGTATTTCCTTAGCCTTTAAAACATATATTTCAGAATGGTGCGGATTATAGCATTGACGATTTTTTTTTTACAGAATATATGTTGACCGTATGAAATATCATAGATTTAGTTATATTTCCCCATGAAATAATATAAATGCCAAAATATAAAAAACCCGCACGCAGCGGGTTTTTTTATACAGCTTTATTTTTAGCTACCTTGTACCAATCGACGTGCGCTAATAATGCCTGGTTGTTGCTCTAGACGTGCCAACAGTTTCGACAACTGCGCCAAGCCTTTCACTTCAATCAATAGCTTCATATTGGCAATACCATCACTCTCGGAAATGGTATTCACCTGACGAATATTGATTTGGTCTGAGAAAATCACTTGAGTCAGATCTTTAAGCAAACCACGACGGTCATAAGCTTCCACCACGATTTGCACACTTTGACCACGAGTTGGCTGCATTTCCCAATCCGCTTCAACCGCACGTTCAGGCTCTTGCCCAATCATACGGATATAATCCGGACATGCGACCTTATGGATACTTACGCCACGATTCAGGGTGATATAACCAGCAATCGATTCACCATGCACAGGCTGACAACACTGAGCAATGTGTAGTTCTACATTGTCCAAACCATCAATCAAAATACCATGCGCCGAAAGCGTATGACTTGCACGTGGGTTCAAGGTTGGTTTTAACACCAGTTCAGGCTCATCCTGATCGAGGTGCATATGACGGTTAACCTGATTGATTAAAGCATGCAAGCTAATGTCACCACTCACCAAGCCAATCAATATATCTTCACCCAATTTCACATTAAAATGATTGCAGTAATCATTCAAATCGATACTTTTCGGGTGAATCGCCAAACGTGATAATTCTTTATTCAGAATCTCACGTCCCACTTCCAAGTTTTTACTACGGTCTTGCTGACGGAACCAATGACGCAACTTATCACGTGCACGAGCCGTCTTGATATAACCCAGCGAGTTTACCAACCAATCTCGGTTAGGCTCACGATCTTTCTTGGTTAAAATCTCGACCTGTTCCCCAGTTTTGAGGGTATAGGTTAAAGGTACATAACGTTGGTTCACCCGTGCTGCATAGCACTTGTTGCCCACTTCAGTATGCACATGATAGGCAAAGTCAAGCACGGTCGAACCGCGTGGTAATTCTTTGATATCACCATCACGACTGAACACATAGATTTTCTCAAAATCTTCAAACTCTTGGATTTGTTCGAAGTTTTCAGAAGCCTCATCTTCTTTATGGGCGCTAGCATCATTTCGTTCTTGATAATGTTCAAGCACTGCACGTAAAGAATGTAAGCGATGATTAAATGAATAATCTGTGGTTTTAGAACCTTCTTTATAGTTAAAGTGCGAACACACCCCGAGTTCAGCTTCTTCGTGCATATTATGCGTACGAATTTGCACTTCTAAAGATTTGTTCTCTGCAATCACGGCCGTGTGCAGTGAGCGATAACCATTGGCTTTCGGGTTGGTAATATAATCATCGAACTGATGCGGAATATGACGCCAAATTTGATGAACGATCCCCAGTGTGTGATAACACTCAGGTACATTATCCACCAAAACACGAACCGCTCGAATGTCATAAAGCTGATCAAAGCTCAGGTTCTTACTCTTCATTTTTCGATAAATCGAATAAATGTGTTTCACCCGACCATTAATCTCGGCCTCAATGCCATGATCTAACAGTTCTTTACGCAACTTTTCTGTCACGAACTGAATATATTGCTCACGCTCTAAACGTTTTTCATTCAGTAAAGAGGCAATTTCTTTATAGCGTTCAGGTGCTAGATAACGGAAAGCAAGATCTTCAAGCTCCCACTTAAGCTGTGCAATCCCTAAACGGTGCGCGAGCGGCGAATAAATGGTTAAAATTTCTCGTGCGACACGCTCTTGTCGCTCTTTGGTTGAGTGCGCCAACTCACGTAATGCATAGGTACGTTCAGAAAGTTTGATTAATACAACACGAACATCTTCGGTCACAGAGATCAGCATTTTATAAATGCCGGTCAAATGTTCACGCTGATTATTATTAAAATGATCTTCTAGACGTTTATTTTGCTCAATCAGGTCAGACAACTTACCCATGGCAAGCGTGCCTTTGACCAAAGCATGAACTTGATCGCCAAATTTGCTTTGGACTTCTTCTAAACTGGTTACGCCTTCACGAACACTTCGATACAGCATGGCTGCTGATAACGTATCTTCATCCGCATACAGATGAGCAAGAATATCCGCCATTTCAATACCGGTATAGAAGGTATTCGAGCGATGGTTGACCGTTGTTTCAAGTTCATTCTGTAAGGTCAGATGTGCAACTTCTTCGAGTTGCTTTAGAGGAGCCCCGTCAAACATGCCACTCACACGCTCTAGCCATTCAGCCAAATCATGCTGTGCTTGCTCGGCATGTTCTACAGTCGTTTCCTGAGACAGCTCATTGAGACGTCCAGGTAATTGTTCACGTACTGTGACCATACCCTACTCCTAGTTTTCTACGCTTCATAACTTTTGATCGTTTATCTGATTTTCTTTTTCGAACAAAGCAATCGATTCGACATGCCCTGTATGGGTAAACATGTCCATGACACCCGCTTTTTTCAAACGGTAGCCTTGTTGTACCAGCATTCCAGCATCGCGTGCTAGTGTTGCAGGATTACATGACACATAAACGATTCTTTTTGCACCAAATTTGGGCACATAACGCATTATTTCTTCTGCACCAGAACGTGGTGGGTCTATCAATAATGCATCAAATCCTTGTTTTGCCCAAGAATGATGCGAAAAATCTTTTGTTAAATCTTGTGAATAAAATTTCAGTTGCGAAAGGCCATTGTTTTGTGCATTTTCTGCACCACGCTGAACCATTTCTTCACTCCCTTCAACTGCAACGACTTGACCCGTTGAACCCACACATTGAGCAAGTGGTAAAGAAAAGTTTCCTAAGCCACAAAACAGATCTAGAACTCGCTCACCCTGTTGTAACTGAAGCAATTCACATGCCAGTTTCACCATTTGCGGATTAATCGTGGAATTCACTTGCGTGAAGTCCTGAGGATTAAAGCCAAATTCCACACCAAAGTCACTTAGACCATAGTGCAGACGCATCGGTGTATCGGGATGATCCACACGATGTAAGCTGTCCGGTCCCTCAGGTTGTAAGTACAGTTGCCACTCTTTATGTAACGCAAATTTTACTAATTGGTTGACATCTTCCGCGCAAAGTTCCGCCGTATGACGAATCAGGAGAGCAATTTCTTGATCTCCCATGGCCAGTTCCATATGCCCAATATCTGCTTTACCTTGCAAACCTTGTAACAGTTGTTTGAGTGTGGTGATGGAGCCAAACTCACGATCCAACACCATACAACGGTCAATCGAAGTCAGTTTATTTGACTGGCTTTCACGAAAGCCGACCACGAGCTTATCTTTTGCAGGTAAGTAACGCACACCGATACGCGCTTTACGACGGTAATCTTCACGCAATGAACGTAAAGGAGCTAACCATTGATCAGGTTGTATCCCAGCAAAATGTTGCAAATGTGATTGTAAAACATCTTGTTTTAAACGAATTTGCTCGTCGGGATGGATATGTTGCATGCTACAACCACCGCAGACCCCATAATGTGGGCAGGCCGGTTTTACTCGTAGTGTAGACTCTTCACTCAGCAACTCCAGACTGTCTGCTTCTTCAAGGCGCTTAACGACATTGGTAATACGCGCACGCACGGTTTCACCCGGCAAGGCATAACGGATAAAGACTTTCTTACCGTGTTTTTCTGCAGGATGATCTGGATGCGTGCCAAAGTGCGCTATGCCTCGCCCCTCATGTGAAAGCGATTCAACCTGAAATGTATAAATGGGTTGTTGGGCTTTTTGGGGTTTGGCTTTGTGTTTCATGCGTACCTAATGTGTGGAAGATGGGAAATCAGATTGAGTGAATTCGGTACGCTGCGAGGTTTGCTGCCATACCAATAAAAAGTCAGCGTGTTGCGGCTGAGTTTGTAAATATTGAATCGTACTTTGAATCAGGTGCTGATGATCATTCAACAATAACTGTCCTTTCAGCAACAGCCAGCGTAAATAAATCAACCATGTATTGAGCACATCGCCTTCACAGTAGCTGGTCAGTTCCGTCCACTGTTGTTCACGTACATATTCAGGCACATGGTAGCCACCATCACCACGTTTACCGGGGAAACCAAGTAAATGTGCTGCATCGTCGAGCTTTTGAAAATGACGACCATGGAATATGGCCATGACATCCATCAAATCTACATGACGATGATGATAACGATTCTGGTAGTTATTATAGCGCTTTTGCGTATCAATCTCTCCCTGATCGAACAAACTTGGTGCAGATAGTCCGTGATACATGGCACGGAACAAAATTACAGGCAAATCAAACTGCGAACCGTTCCAACTGACCAAGGTCGGATGACGCTTTTCAAAAATAGAAACGAATTTTTTTAAAATTTCAGCTTCGCTATTGTCTTCACGGCTAAATGAAAACAACTTCATGCCCTTTTCATCAATCCATAGTCCAGAGATACAGACAATTTCATGCAAGGCCAAACGCTGAAAATCCGTGCCCGCCTCTTGGCGACGCAGTTTAGTCAGCGCAGCATCTAGATCCACCTCAGGCAGATCCAGTCCATACAAATGCGCACCTGACTTCAAATCTGTCAGTGTTTCGATATCAAAAATTAAAACAGGTAAACGCATAAGTACTCACCAGTGCCAATTGGCCACTGTAATTATTCAGGATCAACAACAGAGAATAGACCAGTAGACAAGTATCGGTCACCACGGTCACATACGATGCAAACAATCACGGCATTCGGATTTTCTTCAGCCAATTTAACTGAAGCCCATACCGCACCACCCGATGAGGTACCTGCACTGATACCTTCTGTACGTGCTAAACGACGAGCCGTTTTTTCCGCTTCAATTTGTGGAATATCCATAATACGATCGACACGTGAAGGATCAAAAATCGTAGGAAGATATTCTTGTGGCCAACGGCGAATACCAGCAATGTTTGAGCCTTCAGACGGTTGTAAACCAACAATTTGAATATCCGGATTTTGTTCTTTTAAATATTTCGAAATCCCCATAATGGTCCCGGTGGTTCCCATTGAGCTGACTAAATGTGTAATTTTACCGCCTGTTTGTTTCCAAATTTCAGGCCCAGTAGTAAGGTAATGTGCTTCCACATTGTCCGGGTTACCAAACTGGTTTAGGACTAAACCTTTGCCGTCTTTTTCCATTTGAAGGGCAAGATCACGTGCTTCTTCCATGTTTTCTGATTCGATCAGTTCAGCACCGTAGGCACGCATGGCATCTTTACGCTCTTGGCTAGAACTTGCAGGCATGATCAAGGTCATTTTATAGCCACGCATTGCTGCAACCATAGCTAAAGCAATCCCTGTGTTTCCGCTCGTCGCTTCAATCAACGTATCACCCGGTTTAATCTGACCACGCTTTTCCGCTTGCATAATCATGTTATATGCAGGGCGATCTTTGACCGAACCCGCTGGGTTATTGCCTTCTAACTTGGCTAATACTGTTGCTTGAGTATGACTTGCCAGACGCTGTAAACGCACTAACGGCGTGTTGCCGACGTAATGGTCTAATAAAAAATCGTCTGCTTGAAAATCAGGGGTTGTATTACTCATTATTCACACCTATATCGAGGTGCGCCTATTGTATGAAAAAATGCCTTTGCCTGCACCCATTTGCCTCGCTTTTTCGCGAAAGTGATTAAAGCGCAATCAGTTTTAAATAATCCATGCTAATATTCGGGGCATAAGGAATAAACTGCTTAAACCATGTCAAATATCAACAAAAAGCTTTTTAAACGCCTACACTTAAATCATGCCTATGGTCAGTTGATTGCACTTATTTTTGTGCCGATCACCATTTTGGCCTGTGTCGGTGCGATGTTGGTAATAACAGAAACCTCCAATGCAGCCAAAGCACAACAAAGACAAATGGCTGTTGCGATTCTGACGCGCTATCAACCGACATCAGAATCGGCTATAGAGTTGCTCAACCATTATCCGTGGCAGTTTGATCAAGCTCGCAACGCCATGCAAAGCATGTTGAACGAAAAACATTTGATTCGTGCCGCGATTTTAGATCTCAAAGGCAACAACCGCCTGAGCATTGGCTTTCAAGATCAAGATATTTGGCCTGCTTTTGACAGTAAAGCGTCTTTTATCGGACCGATTGCACATCAGGGCAACCATATTTATGCCCTGAAAATTTCAGACTCAACCCAGACCCCAGCATGGTTAAGCATTGAACTGGACAATCAACCGCTGCAAATTGCCCGCTATCGCGTGTTAATCGTGTTGATTGCAACAGGCTTATTGACGCTCCTATTACTTTTGCTGTGTTTGAATTTTTATTCACGTCGTTGGATCGCACCAATGTACGAAATTCGCATGCAGTTACAACGTTTAAATGCCGACACTCTAGATCAGCACATGATCATTAACAGTACTGGAGAACTCCGGTTATTACAGCGTGATATAGCTAACGTGGTTAAACGTTTACATTTCAGTTTCTTAGAGCTACGTGAACATACCGAACAAACGGAAGATGACTTAAGACGCACGCTTGATACTTTAGAAGTGCAAAATATTACCTACCGTCAAGCACGTGACCAAGCAATTCAAGCCAACCAATCAAAATCAGTGTTTTTGGCCAATATTTCCCATGAACTGCGCACACCGCTGAACAGTATTGATGGCTTTATTCATCTTTTACTGCGCCAAGGCAACCTCAGTAATGAACAAAATTTATATCTACAAACGATTCGTAAATCTTCTGCGCATTTATTGGCTTTAATTAATGACGTGCTTGATTTCTCCAAAATCGATGCAGGCAAACTAGAACTCGAAACTGCGCAATTCGACTTAGAAGAAGCCGTCTTTGATGTGATGGATATGTTGTCGCCATTGGCAGCACAAAAACACATCGATATGACCTTCTACTATGCGGACAATGTGCCGAAATTTGTGGTCGGTGATGCTCTACGCTTCAAGCAAATTTTGACCAACTTAATCTCAAATGCAATTAAATTCACTCCTGATGGTGAAATTATTGTCCGTGTCCGTATGGAGCACGATGACATCGGTCAATGTCTGCTGCACTTTAGTGTCCAAGACAGTGGTATCGGCCTAAGTGGTACTGACCGTAAGAAACTGTTTGAATCCTTCTCGCAAGGTGATGCATCTGTGACCCGCCAATTTGGTGGTACAGGTTTAGGCCTTGCCATTTCCAAGCAATTGGTCAGCCTAATGCATGGACAAATTGGTTTTGAAGATAACCAAGAACGTGCCCCAACAGAAAAAGGTTCAACCTTCTGGTTTACTGCGCGCTTTATGGTCGATGAAGAAATTGAAATTGTGCATCCACAATTTAGCAATCTACAAGTCGTTTCCTACTTAGCACATCCAGCAACCGCCAATGTCCTGCGTCATTACTTAGAAAATTATGATGTTGAACATATTGAAACGCAGTCGATCCTAGATTTATTTAGTCGACTCAATCAGCTAAAAACCAATGAAAATACTTGGTTAATTGTTGACCATAGCGGCGACTCTGAAGCTTTACTTAAAGAAATTCGTCATCGTTATAGCGGTAACTTAGCGGTTTATGGCTACCAAATGATGCTCGATCCAAACATGTTGAACGAGTACCGTGCCCGTCCATTACATCAACCGCTCAGCCGTACAGCGCTGATTCAGTTGTTGAGTAATGAGCCGTGGTTTGATCAAGAGCAACATGAAGAATTTAATGGTCAAGGTCTGCACATTTTGGCTGTCGACGACCATTTACCAAACCTGATTGTGCTTGAAGCCCTGCTCTCTGAGCTGAATGTGAAAACCACCAAGGCTTTGAGTGGACAAGAAGCCATTGAAATCATTCAAGCTCGCCAAGAGCAAGGTTTGGCAGCTTTTGACCTCATCTTTATGGATATTCAAATGCCAGTGATGTCAGGTGTCGATACCACGCGTGCTATTCGTTCACTTGAGTCAACCTTTGAAAATCATAAGCGCCTTCCTATCATCGCTTTGACGGCACATGCGCTCTCCGATGAAAAGCAAAAGCTTCTACAAAGCGGTATGGATGACTATGTCACCAAGCCCATTCAAATGGATCAAATTATTCAAATCTTGACCCAATGGACTACCGATAACTTTAAGAAAGTGCCGGTTTTAGAGCGCAGTTCAGTGATTGAAGCCCTAGAGCCGAGTATTTTAGATTGGCAGCAAAGCTTGCAGTTGGCCGCGAATAAAGAAGACCTTGCAGTCGATTTACTGAAAATGCTCGTCGATAGCTTTGAGCAAGAAATCCATGAAATGGCACAGCTCATCGAAGATGAAGATTTCCCACAATTAGAGCATGTGCTACATCGTCTTTATGGCGCAACCCGCTATGTGGGTGCTCCAACCCTCCAAGAGGTTTCAGGTCAATTTGAGCAATTTGTATCGACCTTACGTAAGGAACGCCGTAAAGCGGATGACGCTTTTGTCCAAGAAACCCTGAACCGTTTTGATGAGTTAAAAAATGTCATGGCACAAGTTGAACACGCGGCTCAACAAATCTTAGCCAAACAAAATAATTAAGCGCAGTCCGACTAAAGTCAGTGCCGTCCAGCTTCTGTTGTGACTGCACTGTCATGTATCCTGTCAGGGTGCATGCTATGCTCGGGCGCAGAAACAACAAGAGTAATTACCATGGCTTTATTACGTGTAGAAAAAAATAATGGCATTGCAACGGTTTACTTAAACCGTCCAGAAAAACGTAATGCAATGAGCTTTGCATTGCTCAAAGAATTGGTCAGCACCGCTGAAAAATTAAAAAAAGATCGTAGCTTACGCTGTGTCATTTTAACGGGTGAAGCCAATGTATTTAGTGCTGGCATTGATTTGGCTGACCTGAATGATCCGAAAAATCGTGCCTACGCCGCGTGGGAACTGTTAAAGCCCGGTCAAAGTTTATTTCAAAAAGCCTTTCTGATTTGGCAACAACTTCCTGTGCCGGTGATTGCCGCACTTGAAGGCTTTTGTTTTGGTGCAGGCATGCAACTTGCCTTGGCTGCCGATATCCGTATTGCCCACCCGAAAACGCAAATGTCGATTATGGAAAGTCGTTGGGGTTTAGTCCCTGATATGGGCTTAACTCGCTCGCTCAAAGGTGTGATTGGACTGGATTTAGCCAAAGAATTAACCTTAACAGCACGTATTTTTGACGCAGAATATGCCAAGGATATTGGCTTAGTGACGCATTTAAATGAACAGCCTTTGCTTCAAGCGCAGCAGTTAGCCGAAGAATTATCACAACGTTCACCAGATGCCTTGGCAGCAGCAAAACAAGTGCTAGATGCCATGGAACATAGTCCAAAACGATCTTTACGTTTAGAAAAAATCTGGCAATTTAAATTACTGCTCGGCAAAAACAGCCAATTGGCACGTAAAAAAGACAAGAACCCAGAGGTTCAGTTTTTACCACGCCAATATAAGTAAAATAGTCACACAGGATAGATTGAGTACAGCACATGGCGTTTGATCGTAATACAAAAATTGCATTTCTAGGTATGGGGCTGATGGGTAGCCGCATGGCCACGCGCCTCATTCAGGCAGGATTTGAAGTTGCGGTGTGGAACAGAACTGCCGCTGCGTGTGATGAGTTGATTGCGATTGGCGCGACAGCGCTTCAATTGGAGAATATTGCCCATTATCCTGTGGTTTTATCTTGTCTCGCAGATGATGCTGTTGTTGCCGCGGTGTATGCAAGCATCGAAAATCATTTAGCGGCAGGACAAATTATTGTCGACTTCTCGAGTCTTTCTGTGAATCAAACTCATCAATTGGCTCATGCTGCAACGTTGAAACAAGTCACTTGGATTGACTCTCCTGTTTCGGGGGGCACAGCAGGCGCTGAGCAAGGCACTTTGGTCATCTTTGCCGGTGGTGATGCTCAAACGATTCAAGATTTGAGTCTGATCTACAATGTTTTATCACAACGTGTTACCCGCATGGGCGACTCAGGTACAGGTCAAGCCACCAAAATTTGTAATCAGCTGATCGTCGCTGCCAATAGCACGTTAATCGCAGAAGCCGTCGCATTAGCCGAGAAATCAGGTGTAGACACCACGTTATTAGCACCAGCACTTGCTGGTGGATTTGCAGACTCAAAGCCTTTTCAGATTTTAACTCCACGTATGGCAACGCATCAGTTCGAGCCCGTGCAATGGAAAGTTCAAACTTTATCTAAAGACCTGAATAATGCAGTCCAACTGGCTGCCCAGTTTGAATTAAGCATCCCTGTTGCCAGCCTTGCTTTATCGCAACTCAAAGCCCATCAGGACAATGGTTTTGCAGAAAAAGATTTAGCCACCATCATTCAACATGTCGAACAAAACTAACGACTTTCACTTTAGAAGTAAATTGCTTCAAGGACGATATACATGACTCAGCTCGCGGTTAATTTATCCATGATTTTTACCGAAGTGCCGTTGTTAGAGCGTTTTGCTTTGGCTCGTGAACATGGTTTTAAGCATGTAGAAATTCAGTTTCCGTATGAGCTGAGTATTGAGCAAATCCAAACCCAGCTCACTATCAATGATTTAAGCCTGTGTTTAATTAATGTCCCTGCGGGTGATTTGATGCAAGGCGGCGATGGTCTTGCGGGAGTTCCGGGGCGTGAAAATCAATTTCATCAGGCCTTAGAGCAATGTATTCGCTATGCCACTGCGTTAAATGTACCGAGTGTCAATATTTTAGCCGGCAAACAGCCCCAAGATGCAGACTTACTCCCATGTTTAAATACCTTGTCAAGCAACCTTAAACTGGCATGCCACATGTTGTCCGAACATCATATTCAACCGGTATTTGAAATGATTAATGGCACTGATATGCCGCGCTTTTTGGTCCAAAATATTGCCCAAGCTCAGGAAATGCTTGAAGCTGTACAACACTCTACTTTGAAGATGCAATATGACTGCTACCACATGGCGATGATGGGTGAAGATATTCTCAGTACTTTGGCAGAAAATATTCAGGATATCGGTCACATACAGTTTGCTGACTGTCCGGGGCGACATGAACCTGACTCAGCGCAGATTCCATTTGCAGAGATTTTTAAATGGTTAGATCAAAGCCAATATACAGGTTACATCGCGGCTGAATACCGACCACGAAGCAACTCATCACATTCTTTTGCGTGGAAAGACAAATACTTCCCTCATTTAGCCAATGGCCAATGACGTGTTGATTTGAAATTCAGCAACAAAACCGCTATATTAGACCATGTAAAATTGTCAGGAAATCATACCCTCTATGAATTTAGAACCATCGCCCAGCGCTTCTAATTCTCTCGATCTCGCAAAATCAACGCAAATCAAAGACGTACAAGCTTGCTTAGCTGTTGTACGTGAAGCACTTGAAGATGTAAAAGCCAAAGATATTATTGAACTTGATATCAGCACTATCAGCAACGTAGCAGATGCGATTGTTATTGCGAGCGGTACTTCAACTCGTCACATTAAGTCTCTTGCAGACAACGTGGCAGAAGAAGCACGTAAAGCTGGATTCCGCCCTATCGGTGTTGAAGGCGAACGTGATGCAGAATGGATCCTGATTGATCTCGGTTTTGTAGTGGTACATGTGATGTTACCTACAGCACGTAAATTCTATGATTTAGAAAGCTTATGGCGTACAGCTCCAGAAACTGTAGCTTAAGCTTCCAGAAAAAAGCGACCTAATTAGGTCGCTTTTTTTATCCCTTGATTTTATACACCAAGGACTATCAGCTTCATGGTGTTTCCCCCCGGCACTAAACCAGTTGATGTAAATCCACCTCAGGATAATTGGCTTTAATTTTCAGCTTGGTTTGTGCATAAACTTGGTCTGCACGCATCGGGCCATAAAAGTCACAATACACTTCATAAATGCTCGTTAAAACTTTGGCATAACTGGTCAAGGGCAAAAACTCGACAAAACTCGCCGTATTTATTTGTGCATTTGCCGCAATTGCCAGCCCGATTTCTTCTAATTGCTCAATCACATCTTGGGTGAAATCAGCCTGATCTGTAGATTTCACCGTCAGCATGACTGACTCGATAAAGCCTAAAAAAGCGTCGCTAATGGTCTCTGCAATGGGCTCGTCGTCTTGCTCCTGCTCCTGCGGTTTTTCACCCCTTAACAGTTCCTGCTTTTCCAAGGTAGATAACTCATACAAAACTTGCTTCAGCATATCTTTACGATAAAAGCGAAGCTCCTCTGTGGTACAGATATCATTTAAGAAGCGATTCAATACAAATGATGGTTTCATGCTGTACTGCTGCTCCCAGTGCCGTAGCGCACTGTCGAGTAACGTCCCATGAATAAAATGTTGTAAGCCTTTTTCTAAAGCTTCGCGGCGTTGTGCCAAATTTAACAGTTCGGTGCTCATTGCTTTACTCTTGTTAATGACGTTTAGTCATATCATCCGTTTCAAAAGTCACATCTTTTTGAAACTCGGGATAAGACAATTCAGCATGCTCGGTATAGTCCAAACCCCGTTGTTCATGTTGCTTACTCACCCGTAAGCCACCCAACAATTGATCCAAGACCTTAAATACAATGAACGCAACGCCAAAGCCCCATAAAAAGGCTGCAATCACCCCAAGCCCTTGTATCGCGATGACATCGCCATTAAACATATTATTTTCAAGGAAGATCCCTGCTGCCAATGTTCCCCATGCACCACAGAAACCATGTACCGTCACCGCATCCACCACATCATCCAGTTTCATTTTTTCCATGAGCATTGGCAGGAAGGTCACCATAACACCTGCACATAAACCGGTGATGACTGCATAGAGTGGAGACATCGTTGCACAGCCTGCCGTAATGGCAACTAAACCACCCAGTGAGGCATTGATCGTGCTGCGGATCAAAATGGCTTTAGATCGGATGAGGCAGAGCAACATATATGCAACCGCGGCAGCACACGCTGCAAGATGCGTATTTAAAGCAATACGTCCTACGCTGACATTGGCATTAATGGTCGAGCCTGCATTAAAACCAAACCATGCTAACCATAAAATAAAACCGCCTAATGCCACTAAAGGTAAGTTATGCCCCGGTAAATAATGGCTTTGCCCATTACGTCCAAATCGACCCAAACGTGGACCCAGTACGATAATGCCCGCTAAAGCCACCCAGCCGCCCATCGAATGCACCACGGTCGAACCAGCAAAGTCGATAAACCCGAGTGCTTTTAACCAACCGTCTCCACCAAATAAACTGCCCCATGCCCAACTACCAAAGACAGGATAAATCAGACCTGAGACAACGGCCGCACTCACCACATAAGCCACAAAATGAATCCGCTCCGCCATTGCACCACTGGCAATAGTGGTTGCCGTTGCAGCAAACATCATTTGGAAAAATAGAAGGTTCCAGTGCCAATCATCCAGTTGATCGGGTGCAAAATGACTTAAGCCAAACCAGCCCGTGGTATTTACCCCAAACATCAGACCAAAACCCACCAACCAGAACACCAGACCACCCAAGCAGGCATCCATGTAGTTTTTCATGAGTACGTTCACGGTGTTTTTACTGCGAACTGAACCACTTTCGATCATGGCAAATCCGGCTTGCATAAAGAACACCAAGATGCCACCCAGTACCACCCAAATACTGTCGAGCGAAATACGAATGTCTTGAATATTACTGGCGATTTGCGGGTCGACTGCCCATGCAGTCGATGTCAGGACACTCAGAAACAGTGCCATCAAGTATGTTTTTTTCATGATTATTCCCCCAAGAATAACCATGCTGTGCAAAAAGAATACCAAATTTCAGACAATTAATTATTTTTCAATGCATTGCGTCACAAAACCAGTTCGCGACAATATTTTGAATCACTGAGATCGAATTTAATGAAACAAAACAGCGCATCAATCTGCACCTTGGTTTCAAAATACGCATCAATTTGATTCAAGCACCTGATGCGCTAAATATTTGTGCACTTTTAGTGTGAAACATCAATTAATCAAAAGCGAACAAAACAAAAAACCACCCGAAGGTGGTTTTAAATCTTCCTCAGTCCCGCTTTATCACAGCGGGACTTTGGCAATATGGATTAATGACCGCCGCCATTAATGGCTTTTGTCATATCTTCCACAACTTTCTTCGCATCACCGAAGATCATCATCGTTTTATCGTTATAGAACAAGTCATTATCTAGACCTGCGTAGCCTGTAGCCATAGAACGTTTGATCACCATAATAGTACGTGCTTTATGCGCTTCAAGGATTGGCATACCGTAAATTGGAGAACTTGGATCGTCTTTTGCCGCTGGGTTCACAACGTCATTCGCACCAATCACCAGTACTACATCAGTTGCTGGGAAGTCTGAGTTGATCTCATCCATTTCAAGAATGTCTTCATATGCAACGTCAGCTTCAGCTAAAAGTACGTTCATGTGACCCGGCATACGACCTGCCACTGGGTGAATCGCAAAACGAACTTTTACACCTTGCTCTTTTAAGATTTCACACAATTCTTTCACGGCATTTTGTGCACGACCTTGCGCCATACCATAACCCGGTACGATCACCACGCTGTCCGCATTTGACATCAAGAAGCCAGCATCGTCTGCAGAACCTGAACGGTGATTACGCTGTGCTTTTTCACCATTATCCGCCGCCGCTACTGCTGTACCACCCATTGCACCACCAAACAAAACGTTGATGATTGAACGGTTCATGGCTTTACACATGATGTAAGACAGAATTGCACCCGATGAACCAACCAGTGAACCTGCAACAATCAGCATGTTGTTTTCAAGCGTGAAACCAATCCCTGCTGCTGCCCAACCTGAGAACGAGTTTAGTAACGATACCACCACTGGCATATCACCACCGCCTACTGGCGCAATCCATACCCAACCAAATGCAAGTGCAAGAACAGTCATTGCCCAGAATGCGTTCATGTTGCCTGTGGTAAAGAAGTAGATACCACACGCCAACATCGCAAGGAAAATTAAGGCTTGAACAGGTTTTACCCATCCACCTGAAATGGTTTTTGCCCATTTCTTCGCAGCCAATTTACCGTAAGCAAATACCGACGCTGTGAATGTAATCGCACCAACGAAACAGCCTACAAACAATTCAAATAAATGAACTTTGCTCATGTGGGCATGTTCTACACCCGCTGCTGTTAATACCGCTTCATTCTCCGCGAATGCCGCAGTCAATTGGTTGTTATGTAGAATCGCAGCGATCGCAATCAGTACCGCAGCCAAACCGACCAATGAGTGCATCAGTGCCACAGTTTCAGGCATTTGCGTCATTGGAACTGTTTTTGCACGTGCAATACCTACAACTGCACCCAATACCATTGCACCCACAATCATCCAAATCACCGGATGATCTGCGACAAAGAATGTGGTGATTACAGCAATCGCCATTGCGATCATGCCATAACGGTTACCTTGAATCGCAGTTTTTGGACCAGACAAACCACGCAACGTTAAGATAAAAAGAACGGCACCAATCAGGTAGAACCAATCCGCATATTCTTTAATGAATTCCATGGATTAACCCTCTTTTTTCTTTTGCTTAGGTTTGAACATTTCAAGCATACGTGCAGTCACCGCAAAGCCACCAAAAATGTTGATACTTGCTAGGAAAACGGCAATCGCACCTAAAATACTCACTACGTTAATGCTTTGGAACTGTACGCTTGCATCCACAATACCTGGGATACCAACGGTTTGAATCATCGCACCAACGATAATGATCGATGACAAAGCATTGGTTACAGCCATTAATGGTGTGTGTAGCGCAGGTGTTACCCCCCAAACCACGTAGTAACCAACAAAGATTGCCAAGACAAAAATAGTAATCGTTTCAACCATGATGATTCTCCTTAACCACGTTTTAGCAGCACTTGGCCGCCATGAGTGACAAGTAGTGCTTTTTGAATTTCTTCTTCAGGGTTAATTGCGAAGTTCTTTTCGCTATCAAACAGGGTTTCAATGAAATTCAAAACGTTACGTGCATACAGTGCCGACGCTTCAGTCGAAACTGTTGAAGGAATATTTGGAATACCGAGAATTTTCACGCCATTTGCAGTCACAACATTTTCGCCGCAAACAGAACCTTCAACGTTACCGCCAGTTTCAACCGCCATATCTAGAATGATTGAGCCCGGTTTCATTTTGGCAACGGTTTCTGCTTTGATTAAACGTGGTGCATCACGACCCGGCAATAATGCAGTCGTAATCACGATGTCAGCATTCGATACGGCTTTATCAACAATAATCGCTTGGTCACGAATGTAGTCTTCACCCGGCATCCAGCCATAACCATTTTTCGCAGCATCGGCTGCTTTTTGTTGCTCTTCTGGTGACATTGGTACGTCTAACCATTTACCACCCAAAGATTCAACTTGGTCACGTGCTGTAGGACGTAAGTCAGTTGCTTCAACTACGGCACCTAAACGTTTCGCTGTTGCAATGGCTTGTAAGCCTGCAACACCTACGCCCATGATCACCACACGTGCAGGTTTTACTGTACCTGCTGCTGTCATCAACATTGGGAACATACGTTGATATTCTGCCGCAGCCAAAAGCACAGATTTATAACCTGAAAGGTTGGCTTGAGATGAAAGTACGTCCATGTTTTGCGCACGAGATAGGGTTCGTGGCAAAAGTTCCAATGCAAATGCAGACACGTTTTGTGACGCAAATTGGTCAAGTTCGGTGTTGCGGTAAGGGTCAAACATGCCCACAACGGTGGTACCCGCTGTGAGTTTTTGAATTTCGTCACCTTTAGGCGCACGAACTTTCAAAATCATTTGACTACCGGTATAGGCATCATCCGTAATTTTGGCACCAACTTGTTCATAGGCACTATCGATGTAAGCAGCGTTTACCCCTGCTCCACGTTCAATAACGACGCTATGACCAGCGCTGATCAACTTCTTTACTGTTTCAGGCGTCGCAGCGACGCGATTTTCACCGACAACAGTTTCGGCTGGAATTCCGATCTGCATGAGCGTTCCTCAAGCTAATTTTTCTTAAGTAAACATCGCAATCCGCGATGTCTCCCCTCAGGATGTGTTTTTGTACAATTTTTGGATTCTAATTGAACTTTTTTAAAATACTACCCAATATTTATTTAATAAATACCCATATTTTGAACTCATGATTCATGAAAAGAATAGTGCGATATTTCATTTATTCAGTTTTATTTGTCGATTTATTACTCATTTTTATCCTATTTATAACTTTTTAATATTACTTAAGACCAAAAAAATAAATAATTTCGCTGGTTTTAGTGCTGATTGTTTCAGTGCGTTGATCATTGTGACATTTTCATTCGACAACTAATGACCTTAACGTGTCGTGAAAAATCGACTTAAGTCAGGTAAAGCCGCTATTTCATTCAGACTGCATCAGCTCGTTGACTCATTTGACAGTTTTGACGTGCTGACCTGCATTGAAAACTGACTTTTTTCTGCCAGAGTCTCGTCAAATCGGTCAGCTTGAATATTCGATGGATTTTTGCGCACGTTTCGGGTTTATTGAGATCTTGCTCTCCCCACCTGATGCTTCGCCTTAACTTAGAATTGACTTTTTTAGCTAAAAAAATAATTTTTTGAATATTTAGCATCATGATATCGCTACTGACTTTCTATCCCCAAAAAACACTATTGCACCATTTGTGTGCAATTTTCACCTTAAATGTTTCAGCCTGATATATTTGACCTGCCGAGTCATGTTGAGATTAAAAAATCTCAAAACCAAATTGGTCATTTCTTCCACTGTTTTTCATGTTTGATCTAGCAATCCCTTATGCATAAAGGAATAAGTACTATTCTTTTTTTACATTTTTACTCACACGATGCATTTTTTATAATCAAAATGATAGTTCAAACTTATCGGATCAATGCTGTCGAATTCGTTCAGTCGTCATGAGGCACACCTTAACTTATGTCAAGAAACCTTAGTCCGCACTTCATCGGTGCAATTTTTGCGCTGATTGCTGCCTTCTTGTTTAGTACCAAAGCGATCTTTATTAAGCAAGCCTATGCACTTTCTCCTCTTGTCGATGCCACTGTCCTCATGGCTTTACGCATGATGAGTGCATTGCCGTTTTTCTTGGTCATTGCATGGCTGAGTCGACGTTCTTATCAAACGATTCAACGAAAAGATTGGGTGCTCTTGCTCATTTCAGGATTAATCGGCTATTACTTTTCGAGCTGGCTCGACTTCCGTGGCTTGATGTATATCAGTGCTTCGCTTGAACGAATTATACTTTTCCTGTATCCCACATTAACCGTACTGGCTTCCGCTGTTTTATTCAAAAAGCCACTAAGTTTTAAAACCATCCTTGCCCTGATTTTAAGTTATGGCGGGACAGTGTTAGTGATGCTACAAGAACAAAATGCCACACCACATGATCAGTACTTTTGGCTCGGATGTAGTTTGGTTTTTGCCAGCGCCGTGTTATTTGCGATTTATTTATTACTCACGCCAGGCCTCATGCAAAAGTTTGGTTCTTTACACTTTACCGGTCTAGCCCTGAGCATTGCCTGCGTTGGGACGATTATTCATTTTCTATTTGCAACACCACAGCCCATTGCCTTGCTCCAACAACTCCCGAGTCAAGTCTGGCTGTATGGTTTAGCGCTCGGACTATTGGTTACCGTGCTTCCAACCATTTTAATGATGCAAAGTATCGTCCGACTTGGGGCTGCACAATCGGCCATGATTGCCTCTATCGGGCCCATTTTAACGATTTTACTGGCTGTCGCGTTGTTGAATGAACATTTAAACCTATGGCAATGGGTCGGTTGCGGTCTGAATATGCTGGGTGTCTTGATGATCAGTCTCAGTAAGAAATCCTAAACGCGTGCGTGGATACAATTCACAGAGAAACACTTTAAGACCTGTTTGATTTTCCTTATAGTGACCACAACAGCGTGGCAGCAAATTCTTTGCATACGCTTCCGCCCAATATCTGGACAATTTATGAAAGCCTCGATCGACATTAGCCATGATAAAACCCTGTTGTGGCTTATGGCTGCTGCATGTGGTTTATGTGCGGGTGCCAATTATTATTGCCAACCTTTAGTGGCTTCTATCCAACAGAGCTTTCAAATTCCACAATCTGAAGTTGCGCTAACCGTCACCTTTGCGCAAATTTCTTATGCTTTGGGTCTACTGTTTATTGTGCCGATTGGCGATATTGTGAATAAAGCCAAATTTATTCCATTACTCATGCTTGGTGCGACTGTCGGTTTAGCCCTCTGTGCTTTTTCGACCAATCTATACATGCTTTGGGCAGGAACCATTATCACGGGGCTATTTTCAGTGGCTGCTCAGGTTCTTATCCCTTTGGTCACTGTTGCGATACGACCTGAAAAAATTGGGGCAGTTGTTGGCTTTTTAATGAGTGGGTTATTGGTCGGCATTCTGTTATCGACCAGTCTCTCTGGCTTATTGTCCTATCTGTTTCATTGGAAATCGATTTACATCCTCAGTGCGCTCTTGATGTTGGTATTAGCACTCTTACTCAAAAAACGTCTGCCCGTGGTCAGCATCACACGGATGCCCTACAGCCAAGTTTTCCAGTCAATGGGCGCATTACTCAAACATGAGCCACGGTTAATTTTCCGTTCTCTAATTGGAGGCTGTGTCTTTGCCGCGATGAGTATGCTGTTTTCCACCATTGCCATGTTACTGACTGAGCCACCTTTTCAATTGGCCGATGTTTGGGTCGGTGTTGTGACTTTAGTTGGTGTATTTGGTGCCCTATCGACACAGTGGATTGGGCGTTGGGCGGATTTGGGTTTCAACCGAAAATTAACTTGGCTCGGTTGCAGCATCTTGGCCCTCAGTTGGGGACTGCTGTATTTGGGTGGATCATCTATAGCTTTTTATATTTTGGGCTATGGTTTAATCAATCTAGGTTTGGCAATGGTGCATAGCTGTAATCAAAATATTATTTTCCAACTCAACCCGATTGCACGCTCTCGAATCAATTCAATTTACATGACTTTTTATTTTGTCGGTGGTGCATGTGGTTCAGCTTTGGGCGTATTTGCATGGCATCATGGCGGCTGGACCACCACCTGCATGACAGGAATTGCCTTAGTGATTGCTTCTGGTTTTTTTGTATTGATCGATCAACTCTATACTTCGCGGCAACTAAAATATCCACAATGAGAAGTATTCATCACCGCAATAAAGCCACAATAAGTGGCTTTATTTTTACAAATTAACTGACCTGCACCACAGGATAAAAGGGTTTGCCTAAATCCAAGGTTTCTGCATTTTCCAAAAGAATCACCATAAACACCGGTAAGAGTGCCAACAGTATTGTGCAGCCGTCTTGAAGCTGTTTCCGATTGACCGAACTTTTATAGGTCGCGCCGCCATGAACCATTTGATTGCGTAGCGTATACATGCGATTGAACAGCACCATTAAAATATCAACGGAATCTTTTTCTTTAAGCGCGTGCAGTACTTTTTGTTTTTCATGCGCCAAGCCCTCTTTGCATGCGTCATGGCTAATTTTTTGATTTTGATAATCCCAAAATCCCTGATAAACATAGGGATTATCCAAAAACAACCGTATCGGCTGACTAAAACGTTCCCATAAAATATTGTAGATTTTATGCTCTGCATCCTTTTGGCAGATCACATATAAAAACTGCCTTAAGCTTTGCTTGTCCTGCGCAATCTGTAAGTCTTGCGCATATATTGCGTTGAAGGACACCCACAAACTTATAAATTGCAAATCGAGATCATCTTGAAGATCAATTGACTTTTTCAGCCAACTTAAACCTCGATGAATGCGTAAATTAAATTGGTCGGTATGTTCCGACTTTTTACTTTTAAATATTTCTTCAAGTAGCATCATGCCTGCTAAATTCCAATGGATAATTCGTTTATTTTTCTACCATTTGAACTTAGCGCAATTGTTTACCGGCATGCAATCAAAATATCTCTGTATTCAACTATTTGGTCTCATCTTGTGTGAGATAGGTATAACGTTCTAAAAGACCATTTTCATCAAAAATCAATTCATAAGACATTTTCTTTCCATTAAAAACGGATTCGGCAGGTGTTCCGAAAAGCTCCCATAAACCCACAGTCGCCACATCTGCCGCACCATGCCAAAACGCACGCCCCACTTTACTGGCAGTCGAATAACCTTGGGTAAAGGTATAAATTTCATGGCGTTTGCCATTTTTATATTCAGAGGTGATCGGTGCGCCAAATTCAGCAATCACCAAGTTACGAGACAGCCCTTGTTGAATCATTTCGGTATTTTTCTTGTTTGGCTGCTTACTTGCCATGACAACTGAACAGCCTGTTGTGCCTGACAATGTGAAAACTAAAGCTATTCCTAAGCAGGTCTTTTTCATCATGTGGTATTCCCCAAATTCTTCAAATTTCTATTTTTAATTCTTGATTTTTGATTTTCATCTGCTGTTGATCTTAATTGTTTCTTTCATCTTTTTCATTTTTTTATACGACTATTCGTCTGATTTTTAGAATGATTAGCGCTTGAAAGATTCACATTTATGAAGGTTTCAGACTGAATAATGCTTTAAGTTAATTATTGTTTTGTTGGTGACGAATTCGGTGGAACAAACCAGTTTTTCCAAGAGCTACTATGGCGAGTTTCAATTGCAACGGTAGGGATGAGCTCTTGCTTCAGCATTTTTTCTTGACCGACGGCTTTCGCCAAACGCGCTTTGACCGAGTGTATACACTCACGGTCTTCAAACTCACAGCGGTCAAGGTTGGAGCCACCACAGGGTCCATTGGCTAATCCTTTGGGACAGGTTTCAGGACAAATATATAAGGTTTCACCTAAACGACATTGTCCGCAATTTTCACAGCCCACGATGCCATGTTTACTGATAAATTCTGTTTTCAGCAAGGCCGCATCAGCTTTCGGTTTTTGCCATAATTTGGCCGAAAAAATATAAGATCCCGCCCCTTTGGCCAGTTTTGAACTAAAAAATAACTCATGCATGACATGCATACTTTTATATTTCAAAACCTGTTCAACTGGAGCCTTATGGTTATTTGCGCCCGTCGGTTGGAAGTTCACCTCAACACTAGAGCGCCAAAGCATTTTCCATTTTGCTAAACATTGTTCAAACGTTAATGTGGCAAATTGCAGAATTGCTTTTTGCAACTTCTCTTGCTCTTCCACTTTATGGCAAGCTGATAAATGAACCCCTGCATAGCCCAAATGCTGACACATTAAAATTTGTAAAGCGCAGCGTGCATAGACATTTTGTTCAGCTTGTATGGCGTCAGTTTGCTGTTCTTGTTGCAAAAAATTCAATACATCTGCTGAAAGCACGATGCCTGCGACTTTTTGCTTGGCCATAAAGCGGGCACGGGCAAATGTCAGCGGCATGACACAAGCCAATACAGGCACACGTGGATAATATTGCTGCATATAGCGTTGGTAACTGCTCAACACATCCATGTCAAAGCCCAACTGTGTAATCACATAGTCAGCGCCAGCTTGAATTTTTTTATTCAGTTTAAAATACTGCGCATCCTTTTCTGCTTCTGCATATTTAAAAGGATTAAATGCTACCCCTAAATAAAACCCGCCATAGTCTTTGGCTGCCATGACTTGATTGACCGACTCTAAATAACGGCTCCGTAGAGTCGGATCATTTGCCCCATCCTGATGCTGCTTGAGTTTATCACCACTGAGCAAAAGTAAATTCTCTACCCCGTGCTGCTGAGCATCTT
Organism: Acinetobacter sp. YH12039; assembly: GCF_013420015.1. Taxonomy (NCBI): domain Bacteria; kingdom Pseudomonadati; phylum Pseudomonadota; class Gammaproteobacteria; order Moraxellales; family Moraxellaceae; genus Acinetobacter; species Acinetobacter sp. YH12039. The sequence goes on from NZ_VOZA01000007.1 coordinate 125,237, forward strand.
TCAGAAAAGTTTGAAAATCTGAGATATCTCGACCTTTCCCCGAATAATGCAGAATTTTTTCAATGCTTTGAGGGTAGTCTTGCATTGCTTCTAAAGGAGCAATATCCGTGTCACTTTGTACTCGGTCAGCCAATGTCATGCACACAGGAAAGCCTGCAAATGTCGTTGGGACCAGATGCGTTTTTTGCGTCGTTAGATATTCAAACGAGATACAAAACTGGCGTTGCAATAGATATTGGGAAAATAAAGACATAAAGGCAGGCAGTTAAATCTGCTGAGAAACCATACAATAAAGTTTATAAAATTATAGATTAATCACATAAAAATTTAAATTACTTAAGCCACACTTCCGACTTTTTCTAGCCTGACCTTGAATATGTCACGCTAGCAAGACCATGCCCCAAACCACAATTTATGCTAATATTGCGCGCGTCTTGAAATGCGGTTTTTTTCATCGTATTTCAGACAGCTTTTGGTATTTCTTCACCATTTTCCATTTCGTTCTTCCATCTTGTTCTTTTAAGGCGTGTTTTTTTAATGACTGATCTCCAACCCATTGAAAATAAACTTCAACCACGAATTAGTGTTGCGCCAATGATGGATTGGACGACTCGTGACTATCGTTTCTTTGCACGCTTGTTTAACCCTAATGTGATTCTCTACACCGAGATGGTCACCACAGGTGCGATATTATTTGGCGGTGCGAATCGTCATTTGGACTATAACAACGAAGAACACCCGATTGTGTTACAGCTTGGTGGTTCAAATCCCAAAGATTTAGCGACCTGTACCAAGATGGCACAGGACTGGGGCTATGATGAAGTAAACCTCAATGTCGGCTGTCCGAGTGACCGCGTTCAGAACAATAAAATTGGTGCATGCTTGATGGCAGAGCCTGATTTGGTGGCTGAATGTATTGCTGAAATGCGAAATGCTGTTGATATTCCAGTGACCGTGAAACACCGCATCGGGATTGATGACATGCAGTCTTATGAAGAAATGCTACATTTTGTCGATACCGTGGCAAAGACTGGCTGTGACAATTTTATCGTGCATGCGCGTATTGCCCTGCTGCAAGGTTTGTCGCCAAAAGAAAACCGTGATGTGCCACCTTTACGTTATGAAGATGTTTATCGTCTGAAACAAGACCGTCCAAATTTATTGATCGAAATTAATGGCGGGGTGAAAACCTTTGCTGAAACACAGCAACATTTACAACATGTTGATGGCGTGATGATTGGCCGTGAGGCTTATCACAACCCGTACTTATTGGCTGAGATCGGTCAGCTTTGGGATCTCGAACTACCCAACCGTTTCGATATTATCGATCAAATGCTGCCATATATTGCTAAACGCATGGAAGAAGGTGCGCCACTTTCTATCATTACCCGTCATATTTTAGGTTTATTCCAAAACCTACCGGGTGCTCGAAAATGGCGTCAGGCTTTAAGTGGTGGCAATGCCAAAACCTTTGCCGATGTGGAAAATGCCATCCAAAATATTAAGGATGCAATGCAACGTACAGAAGACTATTTACGTGATCATCCGAAAGTCGTTTTAGAAGAATAATCTTCTAAAAGTAAAAGCCCGCTATTTTGCGGGCTTTTTTATGCGTCATGCTTCACAAAGTACGTGTTTGGCAACATCGTCACAAATCATCAAAGCAATCACATCATCACTCAATGACTATTGACCGTAATGTTCCCCTTGGGAAAAGGCTCATCATAGCCAGTCCATTGATAATCTGATGGATCTTCTTCCTCACGCAAACCCACATAGCTCTCAGGCGCCGATGTAACAGGCTCAACCTCCTCGGTTGGCTGTTCCAATTCCTCAACCAAATGATTCAACTCTTGATCTAACTGCGCCTGATATTTTGCAATTTCAGCTTCGTCAATGAAGGCAAATTGTTCTTCATCTATTTTCCATGCATAGCCTTGCAGGTCTTTGTAAATATCGACCAAAACTGTATAAGGCTGACCATCGTATTGCAATGTCGCCTGAGCCTTAAAGCTTAATCCCTTACGCTCTAACACTTTTATATTTTGAATCCGTAAATGGTACTGCCGATAATCTGGATTCTGATCAAACTCGTGCTGCATCTGCTGCTCAATCTGCCGAGATAATTCATCTGTCGAGACAAAATAACTACAACCAGCCAAACTCAACAGTAAAAAAATGGTGAGCCATCGAAACATATTGCATCCCCCATGATGCATTTATTCTTGATGAAAAAGTCGGACCGATCACAGATTGCGATCCAAACATTCCTCATTGTTTGCTTCATAATAGCCAATAAAACACACAGTACAAGCCAAATTATCAAGATTTCTCAATTTTATATTTAATTTTGATATCAATCACTTAAATTGCATTTTTACTGTTTTAAAACACTGACAGCCTTGGTCTCTTGCTGACATATTTTTGTTGAAAATGACCATTTTGGTAGTAGTTTCCTAGCCGTCAAATTTTCAATATGAAACCGGTCCCCCTGTGATATCTTCAATAACGAGCCTTAAACAAAACATCTAAAAAGCGCCATAAAAAATCCCCGAACATTGCGGGGATTTTGAGGAATCAACTGAAATTATTCATCGTCCGTTTCAGGCTCATGATGTAGCGCATCATGTATGGCTTCCACCAATTGCTGTGCAATTTCTTGTTTTGACGCTTTCTCTAAATCACGCTTTTCCATTTGATATTGATCGGCGAAGAACACGGTCATGGCATTTTCGTCTGAAGCAAAGCCAATGTCTTTACGTGAGACATCATTGCACGCAATCATATCGAGTTTTTTCGCCACAAGTTTGCCTGCAGCATACTCCTCGACATTGCGTGTCTCGGCAGCAAATCCAACCATAAATGGACGTTTTGACTGCTGCGCAATCGTTGCAACGATATCTGGATTTTTAATTAAAGCCACATTGAGTTCATCGCCAGCTTTTTTGATTTTATGCTCTGCAACTTCTGCCACGCGATAATCCGCAACGGCTGCTGTTGCAATAAAAATATCACAGCCTTCATCCAACATTTGCAGACTGGTGTCTAACATTTTAATTGCAGACTGCACATTAATCCGTCGCACACCATTTGGCGTATCTAAACTGACAGGTCCTGCGATCAGCGTTACTTTAGCCCCAGCCGCATAACAAGCCGCTGCCAGTGCGAACCCCATTTTACCTGTGCTGTGGTTAGAAATATAACGCACAGGATCTATCGACTCGCGTGTAGGACCTGCTGTAATCGCCACATGTTTGCCTGCAAGCATGCCGAATTTTTCAGCAATAGCTCGCTGTGCTTGATGAAAATAGGCCGTTACTTGATCCGCCAAATCTTCTGGCTCAGGCATACGTCCTAAGCCCACATCTCCACAGGCTTGAGAACCGGCATCGGGCATGATCACATGTACGCCATCTTCAACCAGTGTATTTAAATTACGCTGTGTCGCTTTGGCTGCCCACATTTGCTGATTCATCGCAGGGGCAACCCAGACGGGTGCTTTTGTCGCAAGATAAAGTGTCGAAAGAAGATCATCTGCTAAACCCGCCGCAAATTTTGCCAGCGTGTCGCAACTTGCTGGAGCAACCAATACCAAATCAGCCCAACGTGCCAATTCAATATGCCCCATACCCGCTTCTGCTTCGGGATTGAGTAATTCGGTATGTACAGGGTTGCCTGAAAGCGCCTGAAATGTTAGCGGGGTCACAAAGGCTTGCGCGCCTTGAGTCATCACCACGCGCACATCAAATCCGGCATCTTTTAATCGACGGACAAGAATGGCACTTTTATAGGCTGCGATACCACCAGTGACACCTAAAAGAATATTTTTTGTGGGCATTACACTTAAATCAAAGCTCACGAACAGGCTACCTATCTGTTGCAGTGGCGCTCACAATAGCATTAAATATGCACTGACCCAACAATCTGCTGTGAAAAAGCCGATTGACTGATAATAAAAAAGTCTAAGAATAATGAATAATTCAATTAAAAATTGGCCTGAACAAGAGCGCCCACGTGAGCGCCTGATTCAAAAAGGCGCACAAAGTTTATCCGATGCTGAGCTACTGGCTATTTTCCTACGCTCTGGTTCCCAGCAGCACTCTGCTGTCGAACTTGCACGAGTCCTGATTCAACATTTTGGTCAGTTGCAAGCGCTAATGGATGCTTCACTTGAGGATTTACGCCAGTTTCATGGCATCGGAAACAGTAAATATGCGCAGCTCATGGCGGTAAAAGAACTCGGTAAACGCTATGTGAGTCAACATTTTCAAAATGAAGCCTTACACTTGCAACATTCTGAACAATTACAAAATTTTCTTCGCTTTGAATTTTTAGCGGAACGTCAAGAAGTCTTTGGCGTGCTCTGTCTAGATGCGCATTTAAGAAAAATAAACTTTAAAAAACTTTTTTATGGCAGCCTCAATACCTGTGAAATTTCCATCAATCAACTGCTGCGTTATGTCATTTCTGAACATGCCAGCAGTATTGTCATTGCACATAATCATCCTTTCGGTCGTGCAGAACCTTCTGCTGCCGATCTTGAATTGACTCGACTCATTCAGCAGGCTTGTCAGCTGGTGGAAATTCGACTGATCGATCATTGCATTATCTCAACAGAAGGGAGTTTTTCCTTTGCTGAACATGGCTTGCTCCAAGCACACTCATCTGCATGAAACAGTTATTGACAAGTGCTTGAGCAAACCCGAAGATCATCATAATTTTTTAAAACTAGAAATTATCATTCGAACATGATCGTCCGTGACCAACCGAGTATTTTTAAACTGCTATTTTCTTGGCGAGGAACGATTTTACCTAAGGTTTTACCGCCGCTCGGGATCGTTATGTTGCTGTCTGCCATTGTGGGCGGCTTATCCTATGTCGATATCTTCCATTTTACCGAATTTCCTTTGGTCGGCTTTACCCTAATTGGTGTCGTGCTGTCGATTTTCTTGGGCTTTAAAAACTCAGCCTGCTATGACCGTTGGTGGGAAGCTCGGCGTTTATGGGGCATTTTGATTGCCAACGCGCGACATTTTGACCGTGACTGCCGTTTACTCAGTCAAGGCCGTCGTGAACGTGTGATTCAACATGTGATCGTCTTTGCCAACGTTTTACGTGACCGACTCCGCCATCAAACTGCCAATCCCACAGAACTGGTTGAAACCAGCGGCATGAGCGCGAATGCCATCACCCAACTATACCAACAAGCCAATGCACCGCAGTACACGTTGAGTTTGATTCAATGGGAGCTGATGCAAGCGCTTAAAGATGGTGAAATTTCAGATATTATTTATACCCAGATGAATCAGCATGTGATGGAGCTCAGCACCGTACAAACCGGCTGTGACCGTATTGCCACTACGCCATTACCGTTTGCGTATTCAGTCTTGCTGAATCGAACCGTTTATTTTTTCTGTTTTGTCTTACCCTTTAGCTTGGGTTCTACTTTAGGCCTTGCGACCCCCCTTTTGGTCGGGATTTTGGCCTATACCTTTTTAGGCTTAGATGCGCTGAGTTCTGAGATTGAAGAGCCCTTTGGTACACAAAGTAATGACCTTCCATTGGACTCGATGGTGCGTACTATTGAAATTGAACTTCTTGGAACTTTAGGAAAACCCACCCCACCACCGATTCAAGCTAAAGATCATAATTTATTATAATTGGTATGCGTTTCGCCTGAATGCACGGATCGCATTCAGATCCATGATCCATACAACACCCATAATAAGGAAAAATCATGAAAATAAAAAAACGGATTTTCACTTATAAGCCACAACCGATTCTGCATCCTTGCAAAGCGCTTGCTGTGATTTTCATGTTCGTTGTGTTGCTGTTTAGCATCGCATTACTCCTAGCATGGCAAGGCATATTATTCACATCATGGCAAAGCAATTGGCAATTCTTATTCCTGATGAGTGCTCTATTTGTCATCAGTATATTTCGTGACAAATCGCAAAGAATCAAATTTCCATTTTGGATTCAACAGCATTTGATTGATCCCAAATTGGCTTTGGATTTAAAAGAACACGCCTTACGCAGTTCAGATGCTGTGATTGTGGATTATCGAGAGGTCCGTGAACATTGGTGGCAAGGCAAACAGCAACAATTGCTCTTAAAGCTCAATGAACTTGAAGAGGCGAAATGGTTTAGCGTCGATCTCCATCAAGTCTTTGCGAGTACTTTGTTTTTAAACATTCATGTGCAATTGAATTCTGCCCTCATTGGGCAACAGATTTGGGTGCATTATTTGGCACGTACGCGCACCATCGTGCAGTTATATGCGCATGATCAGCTTGATGATTTTCATCAAATGAAAAACTACTTTGCCATGCCCTATACGGGGAATATCTATTTTGAGCAGATTCCAACACGGCTTACGTTGGATTTACCTTATTTATCGGAAATTCATGCCGTTCGTGAAGAAGATCAACCCGGTTATCTCCTCAAACTGAAAACTAGTTATGGGCAGAGCTATCGTATCAGTTCACAGGCACGGCATTTTGATAAACTCGAATTGGCACTCTCAAGCGCCATTGATTTTATTCCTTATCGCAATTTTAAACATCAACCTACCATGCAATCTGCCTTGCTGACCAAGAGGCATCCTCAACGCGTGACAAGTCTACTGTTGTGCATAATCGCCATCAGTGTTTTTATCATCGCGTTTTTGTTCAAGGCATGGTTCTGGGCATGCGTTGCCGTGGGCTGCCTCTATCTGCTTTACCGTAACATTCAGCATTATCGAACTTCACCGTTTATCGAAGATCCTGATGTCAATGTGACTTAAAACTGTCCCAGATTCCAACTTGCCCTTCTTTCACTCGAGGGATGTTGCCGAGTTTGATCCATGGCATATTGTCACCATGAAAATCACTCCCAACAGAAACTTTTAAGTTAAAGGCAGCAATCATACGATCCACCATTTGACGAGTCGATAATGGCTCAATTGCCGGTGGTAATTCCACCGCATCGCCGCCCGCTTCTGCAAAGATTTCGATCAAATAACGAATATTGGTCGCAGATAAATCATAACGCGTCGGATGCGCCAACACTGCAAAGCCACCACTGGCATGAATCACCTCAATGGTTTCAGCAAGACTCGGACCTTCAAATTTTACAAAGGCTTTTTTGCCTTCTTTAATATATTTATCAAAAGCTTGTTGTGGACGTGAAACTACCCCCTTTTCCACCAAAGTTTTGGCAATATGCGTGCGTGTCACCCGATCTGGTATATGGTCGACTTTAGCAATCACATCGCTATAAATATCTTGACCAATTAACGGTATCAGTAAGTCACAAATCTGCCGAGCACGTTCCGCTCGAATACGCTTTTGATCCATCAATAAGGCTTGTATGGGCGCAGGATTTTGCATATTTAAAGCGACGATATGCACACCATAACTTTTTTTGGTCGCAGGTCTCGACCACTGGCTGGAAATCTCCACGCCAGAGATTAATTGCAGCTTTAATTCATGCGCGACCTGCTCTGCTGCCAACAATCCGTCCATCGTATCGTGATCAGTCAAAGCCAGCGTATGAATTCCAATAGCACTTGCGGCCTGCACCAAAGCCTCTGGTGACAAAGTACCATCAGAAATATTACTGTGTGTATGTAAATCTACGCCTTGCATCTCTATACTATGTCATTTATTTGATCAGATTTAGATACTCTAACATGAAAGCACTTTTAGACTTTGTGCCACTCATTATTTTCTTTTATTTATATAAAACTGTAGATCCAAAAGATACGCAGCACCCATTATTACAATTGATTGGTTCTGCTGGGGGTGTCGATAACAATAACATTCTTGTGGCAACATCAGGTCTCATCATTTCCATGCTTGTGGTTTATGGTGCATTGTTTGTCATGCAAAAATTCCGTCTAGATAAACAACAATGGATTGTGTTGTTCATGACCGTGATTTTTGGTGGTATTACCCTGATGCTAAGCGATGATTTTTATATTCGTTTAAAAGCCGTTTTACTAAACTTGGTATTTGCTGGCGCGTTTTTACTTTCTCCACTATTTAGTAAAGATAAGAAACCACTCATCGAACGTTTATTTGGTCCAGTCTTAAATTTAACCGCTGTCGGTTGGAAACGATTGAACTATGCATGGGCTGCAATGTTCGTGGTGATGTCATGTTTACACACCTTTTTCGCTTATTTGTTTGCAGACGGAAAATATTGGGGTGAATTCACTGCTTTTGGTGACATGATCGTGATGTTTTCCTTTATCATTATTCAGTTTATTGTATTACGTAAATACTTTAAGACCTCAGAATAATCCATTCGGTCAAAAATCAGGAAAAGTCATGCCATTATTCGTCGTAAGCTGTACAGATAATGAAGGTACAGTAGAAAAGCGCCTTGCAGTTCGCCCTCAACATCTTGAACGTCTACAAAAACTTGATGATGAAGGTCGTCTGATTGTTGCAGGTGCGATGCCTAAAGATCCGGCAAACCCACAAGCTGGTTTTTATGGCAGTACGATCATTGTCGATTTTGATAGTCGTGAAGCCCTAGACCAATGGTTGGCAGATGAACCTTTCCTCAAAGAAGGGGTTTATGGCCAAATTGATGTCAAACCATTTAACAAAGCATTTCCTAAAGGATAAGGTTCATGCGCGTCGTTGTTTCTAGTTTAATGGGCTTATCTTTAATTTGTTCAACTGCATGGGCTGAAGAACCGGCTCCTGCACCTGCTGTAGCCCCTGCTGCTCAAGCAACGACTGCAACACCTCCTCCCAATCCTGTGCCGCATACTATTCCTGCCAATAAACCGGGCATCATTAAAGTGGCGGCAACCGTCAATCCCAATGGTCAACCTCAAAATGCGAATCCATTGACCATTGAGCAATTGGCAAAAAATAAAGCGCTACAAGATGCCAAAGTCAAAGCAATGGTCAAAGACCAATCTGTACGCTTACAACAGTTAGAAAAAGCTAACCTTGAAGCCTTGGCGCAAAACCAAGAATTACAACTTAAAAATGATAGCTTGGGCGTACAAGTACAAGTGCTACAAAGTGAACGTAGTGCGCAGATGTTTTTATATGGTGGGACCACGCTTGGTGTTGGCGTGATTTTAGGTTTCTTATTGGCCAGTTACGTCTATACCAAACGTCGTCGTCAATGGTAATTCGTTTTTCTACTTCAATTTAAAGGTTGCTTGAGTTTTGTCAGGTGCAATTCAGACTGCCGATCTCGATTGGCAAATGATCGATGGCATTGATATTCCAGTGTCTAAACAGTTTGGTGATGTGTATTTTTCGAAGGACAACGGCCTACTCGAAACACGTCATGTGTTTTTAAAAGGGAATGACCTCGACACTCGCCTTGCGGCACTGACTGATTTTGAATATTTCAATGTCGGCGAAACAGGTTTTGGTACAGGCTTAAATATTTTGGCCTTGTGGCAATTATGGCAACAGGTTCGTCCAGATAATCACAGTCATCTACATGCTATTTCTGTAGAAAAATTCCCTTTATCTAAAGTAGACCTCATTCGTGCATTAAATGCATGGCCTGAATTACAACCTTTGGCACAGCAACTGATTGCGCAATATCCTGAACCTATTGCGGGATGTCATCGACTCAATTTTCCAGAAGAACGTTTTTCAATTGATCTTTGGTTAGGCGATGCACACGACGTGTTTCCGGTCATGGCAAAAACTGCTACGGTCAATGCATGGTTCTTGGACGGTTTTGCACCCGCCTGTAATCCTGACATGTGGGAAGAAAACGTACTCAAAAATATCGTGCGTCTATCAGACATTGGGACGACCTTCTCCTCATTTAGTGTGGCAGGTGTACTGAAACGCGGCCTACGTGAGCATGGTATTACCATTACACGACCTCGTGGCTTTGCTCATAAGCGTGAAATGCTCAAAGCCTTTTGGCTCGCACCTGAAAGATCAGATGATCAATCCGAAGTTGCTAACCTTCCCACTTTAGACGAAAAAAAAAATTCTGAAATCACTGTAGGTCATAAGCCCCGTCAAATCGCGATTATTGGCGCTGGCATAGCTGGTTTGAGCTGTGCTTGGGCATTTGCTCAACGCGGGCATCAAGTGCGTATTTACGAGAAATCAGCACCACTCAGCGGTGGATCGGGTAATCCTCTTGCCCTACTCAACCCTAAACTCTGTCCAATTGAACAAAGTGCTGAACATTTGATGACCCTGAGTTGGTTATATGCGCTCAAGCATTATCAAAACTTCAAGGCATTTCGTCCCTTACAGATTCACCAATCTATTTTAAAAAATAAAGCAGAACACCTAGATTTAGCTCAAGCTTATCCTTCAGAGGTATTAGCTGCTGAAGAAGGCACGCTAAATCAATTAGCCTCAACATATCCAACCCTGCTCCTCAAACAAGCAGGCGCAGTCAGTCCACATCAGCTTCGTGACCAAATCTTGGCACATCCACACATTGAATTGTTACAAGCAGATATTCAACGCATTGAGCAACAACAAAATGGCGTTGCGCTATTTACACAGGATCAGCAGCTTCCATCTGCCGAGCATGTCATTCTCTGTGCGGCACGTGACAGTATGCAGCTACAAACAGATTATCCAGAGCTGCGTGCCATTCGTGGACAAGTCAGTTGGTTGAACAACCCCGCTCAACAAATGGATATGCATACCGCCTATAGTTATGGGGGCTATTGTATGCAACTGGATGCCGAACAGATGATTATGGGCGCGTCATTTTATCCCGGCCGTGATGACACCGACGTTCTCACAGAAGATCATGTGCATAACTATGAACTTATCCACAGTGTATTCCCCGACTTTGCCAAAACCTTAGCACCGATTGAGCAATGGCAAGGACGTGCCGCAATTCGCGCACAGACAAAAGACTTTTTCCCGGTAATTGGTGCAGTCCATGAAGATCAGCACATTTATAGCTGTAGTGGACTCGGTTCTAAAGGTTTCCTGTATGCCCCGCTCTGTAGTGAAATCATTGCCGCGCTGGTCTTAAAAGAAGCCTGCCCTATTCCAACACAGCTACTCGATAAAATTCATGCAGCACGTTTTATACGACGCGCCAAAGCTAAACAAAAAACTAAGAAGCCTTATTTTCAGGGTCAGATGCCGTCATCTCCACCTCAAAAAAATAACCTGCAATAAAAAAGCGCCTTTCGGCGCTTTTTTTGATTCGATCTCATTTCCCTTGTTCCAAAGGAAGACCGGCATCACGAGCAGCACGCGTGCCGCCCATTAAGATTACATATTCACGTGAGCTGTCAAAACCCTCTAGTAACTCTGCTGCACGTGGAGCTTTACTTCCGCCACCACATAAAATGTAAATGGGTTGATCCGTTGACACCTGAGTCAGTGCATCTGATGACAATGCGTTGATCGGTCGGTTAACTGCACCTTTCACATGTGCTTCAGCATAAGCACTTGCATCGCGAACATCCCAGATAATCGAGTCTTCTGGGAACTCAAATGTTGTAATTTCTTGTTTACGGATCATTGCACACTCCTTTTGATGTAAACAACACTTGGCAAATGAAGAAAACATCCCTAGCATCTCAGATATTCTTTCCCTTTGTAAAGGTCTAATCTATGCCTTCTTTTGATATTGTTTCCGAATTAGAAGTTTTTGAAGTAAATCATGCAGTTCAAAACACGCAAAAAGAAATAGCGACGCGTTTTGACTTCCGTGGTCAAGACGTTTCAATTGAGTTAAATGAGAAAAATAAGGAAATCAAAATCTCAACAGAAAGCGATTTCCAATGTGAGCAAGTGTATACCATGCTCGAAAATCATTTCTTCAAACGTAAAGTTGACATTCAAGCACTCGATCCACAAAAAATGACCGCTTCTGGTAAAAACGTCATTCAAGTGATCAAACTAAAAGACGGTCTTGACTCTGATACTGCAAAAAAAATCAATAAAGCCATTAAAGAAAGCGGCATTAAAGTGCAATCTTCTATTCAAGGCGACAAAATTCGTGTGACTGACAAGAAACGTGACACTTTGCAACAAGTGATGGCGTTCTTAAAAGAGCAACAGTTTGGTGTGCCGCTTCAATTTAACAACTTTAAAGATTAAGGCAGCACAACTGCCATTGAGGTCAATATGGCACGTCCAAATCGTCTAAATAAACTGGTCAAAGCAAGCTCTAAATTACCCAAAGGTATTCAAAGTCGTTTGCTCAGTCGAGCTTTTGGTCGTGTCGTGCCCATGGTTGGAACGGCTAAAATCCAATATCAACATGTCAGCCCTGAGCGTGTTGAGGTGAGCATCGCCAATCATAAGGCGATGCAAAACCATATCGGGCAAGTACATGCCTGTGCCATGGCGCTGATCGCAGAAACAGCCACAGGTTTTGTCACAGCAATGAACGTCCCTGATAGCGCCATTGTCCTAATTAAAAGTTTCAAAGTTGATTTTAAACGTCCAACCCAAGGTGGGATGAAAGCCATCGCAACGCTTACACCCGAACAGCAACGACAAATGCAAAGCACAGAAAAAGGTGAAACCTTAGTACAGGTCTTAGTCACCGATGAATCTGGTGAAGCACCGATTCAATGTGAAATGCTTTGGGCGTGGGTGGCAAAATCCGCTCTGAAAAATAAATAAATGTAAATAAAACTTACTTTTAGGTAAGTATAAGTTTTACCAAATTTCAGCAAAATCAAGACTGTTTTTTATTATTTATACGCCGTAATTCCGCTCAATATGCTTGCACGACACAAATATATTGAGCACTTTATGAAAAAAATCATTCCCCTTTCACTCATCAGCCTGGTGGTGTTTTTAACTGCATGTCAAAGTACTATTCCTGCAACGCCAACGACTCCAACACAAACAGCTGAAAGCAATATTCAAACCAGCCAAGCAGCGGAAAATAAGAAAATCGTGATTGATTTTTATGAAGGTGTCTTTCTTAAACATCAGGTTAAGACATATGCTGACCGATATATTGGCAATCAATATATTCAACATAATCCGCATGTACCTGATGGCAAAGCGCCTTTTGTCGATTATTTCATCCAGTATTTTAAACAAAATCCTGAAGCAAAAAACCAGATCAAACGTGCCGCTGCCGAAGGTGATTTGGTCTATTTACATGTGCACTCTACGCAGAATAATCAAGACCGTGGAGAAGCGATTATTGATATCTTCCGTGTTGAAAATGGCAAGATCGTCGAACATTGGGATGTGCAACAAAGCATTCCTGAAACCAGTGCCAACTCAAACACGATGTTCTAATTTCTCAGTCACTATTCATAAAAAAGCCACTCGATTGAGCGGCTTTTTTTTTGCGTCTAACTTTAATTAAGCTTGATCTGCAGCAAATTTAGCTTTTGCATCCGCAGGAATTTGACGCTTAGCACCTTTCACATCCACAGCGACAAATGTAAACACACCTTCGGTTACGCGAATTGGATCACGTGAACTGTCGTGACTATCCCAAACTTCAATCTGCATTTGGATAGAGGTATTACCCACTTTTAAAATTTTGGTATATACACTGATGACATCCCCGACTTTCACTGGAACGAGGAAGGTCATTTGGTTAATTGAAATCGTTGCACAGCGTCCTTGACTGAAACGCTCTGCGTGAATTGCACCGGCCAAGTCCATTTGTGACACGATCCAACCACCGAAAACATCACCACTCCAGTTGGTGTCTGCAGGCATCGCGATGGTTTGTAGGGAAAGCGTTCCTTCAGGTTTTACATGAGTTTCTGACACTTTAGCTCCTGGCGCTGACATTTATTGAGGTAAATTTAACTGCTGGTTGAGCCATTGTTGTAACTCACCAGCACGCATTGCACCGCTTATTCTAGCAATTTCGTTGGTTTTATTCATCAAAACCAGTGTAGGAATACTACGAACATTAAATGCACCGCTCAATCGAGGGTTTGCTTCGGTATCAATTTTGGCAAAAACCACCTTCGGATTAGATTTTGCAACTTGTGCAAAGTGTGGCGCCATCATCTTACATGGTCCACACCATTCAGCCCATAAATCAATCAGCACAGGTAAATCACTATTGCTAATAAAATTTGCAAAGTTCTTTTCATTCAACTCGATGGGCGCCAATGGAATCAATGCTTGATGACATTGACCACATGCAGGTCCAACTTCGAGTTTTTCTTCAGGTACACGGTTTTTTGCACCACATTCAGGACACACAACGATCATTTAGCTGACTCCAACATGTTGATGTAAAAATTCTAATTGGGTTGCCATGGCTTTTTCAAACCATTGCCCATGATAAATATCAAAATGTTGCATTTCCCACTCATAATATTGCACATACGGTGCAATATTGGTCGCAGTTTCTCGGCTTGATTCGATGGGAATCAAACTATCTTCTTTTGCCGCAATAAAAAGTACAGGTATGCTAATTTTCCGGACATCCAAAATTGGACGATAACGGATTAACTTAAAAAAGGCCCGAGCCGGAATTTCGCCACTCCAATAAAAATCAGGATTTACAATCGATAAGTAGCCCGCATAACTATCTTCAGACTGTAAAAAACACAATCGATGTGGATCAACTACAGGTAAAGTCGTTGGACTCATCCCAACTTTAGACCCCATATAGTCCTGACTCGATAATTTTAACGCTTTGGGTAATTGCTGTAAGGGATACAATTTTGCACTTTCAGCGCCGTCGACAAATGGAACTTGTACCATCACCGCTTTAATATTTTTAAGCTCTGCCGCCAAACTAAGTACATAGCCACCACTGAGTGATGTCCCCCATAATACAATGCGTCTTGAATCAATCGATTTACGCTGCTGTAAATGATCGATCATGGTCCGCCAATCTTCAAGTTGTGCCTTCAGGTTTACTAACTCTCGCGGACGCCCTGTACTGCCCCCCCAATAGCGATAATCAAACAATACGACAGCATAGCCCGCTTGTACAAAGCGCTTGGCATATTGCACTAATTTAAACTGGCGTAATGCCGCCAAACCATGTGCCATGAGAATGACTGCAGGTTTTTCAACAGATTTTGGACGATAAAAGTCAGCAGCTATAACATCTTGTCCGCTTTTGACATACAGTGGTTCGACTGTATAGGCGTGCATACGCGCTCCATTGCGTTATTTTATGGTTGCAATCGCTTATAAAAATTTAAGAACATTCTGCTCAAGTTTGTGCTTAATGCTATCATAAAGCATAAATCTATGAATTAAATTATGGAGTGACTCAATGAGCGAAAATGTTGGTTTTGCAGGTCAAATCGGCCCAGAACATGTAGCGCAAGTGGTTGAAAAAGGCTTTAAATCGATTATCAATAACCGCCCTGACATGGAAGGTGGTCCTGAGCAACCAACCAGTGCTCAAATTGAAGAAGCAGCACGTACCGCTGGTTTAGACTATGTTCATCAACCGGTTGTTGCGGGTCAAATTTCTGAGCTAGATGTCCGTAACTTTGCTAATCATTTTAATGAATTGCCAAAGCCAGTACTCATGTTCTGCCGTACAGGTAACCGTTCAAATAACCTATATCAACTAGCAAAACAGATGGATCTTTTGGATGACTAAACCCATCCTCAAATATGCATTTTGCTGTATTCTGATCTGTAGCAGTATCCCGCTGAGTCACGCTCAAAACGATGTTCAGACTTTAAATACCAAAGTCAGTGTTGCAGGTCAGATGAATGCTGCCAAATTTTCACAGTTGATGCGGCAAGGTTTTAAATCTGTGATTGTGAACCGCCCTGATCAAGAGATGGGTAATGCAGTCAAGGTGAGTGAATTACGCAATATCGCGGAAAAATCCCAGATCAGTGTGATTTATCAACCTGTCAACAGCGGTAAAATTTCTCAAACAGACATTCTTGAATTCGCTAAATATTATAATGAGCTTCCAAAACCCATTCTGATGATTTGCCGTAGTGGCGCTCGTTCTAGTGCGTTATTTCATCAGGCAAAATCTCAAGGTTTGTTGCATGAATAAAGTTTTATTGGTGGTGATGTGTGTCTTGCTTCTGAGTGCTTGTAGTTCTATGCAAGTACGCCCGACGGTGGGTGTGAGTGTGGGGACTTCTCTTTAATTTTTAAATTGAAATCCCCCATAAAAAACAGCGCCGAAGCGCTGTTTTTTTTATTATTCCCCATCAGAACAATTTAACGATGTTCCATACGGACTTTCCAAATTTGGTGCAATACCATTTTCAATATCTACATCACTGATTAAGTAGCTTAAGCCAAGACTAGTAGAACCATTTATTGATTTACCACTCACAATCGAGTTCGCAAGAATTTGAATATTTAAATATTCTGCATAAATTTTAGGATATTGAATTTTTAAATCAAAGCGTCCATTTGCATCTGTTGTATATTTATTATCAGTAGCGGGTTGATCCTCTGCATTAATAAAAGAAACAACCTGAACTGTCTGTCCTTGCTTCACAGGCTGTAATTGATCAATCTGCTTACCATCAATGTTTACTTTTGTAATTGGAGAAAAACATTGTGTTATTACATCAGGAAGATACTTATCAACCTTACCATCTGGGGGAAGATCTGTATCAAAAAAATTATAATTCCCTTTGTTATAACTTAAAGCATTAACTCCCATTACCACATCTTGATTTGGTAAAGGTTTCCCATCAACATCAGTTACATGTACAGAAATATTTTTGTAATAGTAAACACCTGATGCTGAGTCTTCAATTTTTGTTGGATTATACAAAACAGAAATAGCACCAACAGGCTTAGGAACAGTAGAGCTTACTACATCTAATTTATATGTATAAACTTGAGTTGATTGACCAAAATTAGCTTCTAGCACTAAATCATCTTTGATGAACTGCTCTGCACTATAATCTTTCACTCTTTGCGATTCACTGAAAGATAGCGTATACGTAATTTTCCCATTGCTATCTGTTTGAGTAGCATTTGGTGTGAACTTGACGCCATTTAGAGACGAATTTTTGACTTTTAATGATATAGCTTGATTAGATAAAGTAGCTCCATTAGCATCAACAGCCGTTAAAGTTACTGTTGTTTGATCCCCTCGAACATTGAGTGATGTTTTAGTCGCATCAAACAGAACAATACTTGTAGTATCAGAACCATTGTTAGTATCAGCACCTGTGACAGAAATTGTTTGTTCTTGGCTTAATGCACCGTTATTTGTTTTAGCTATAATTTTAAAACCATTTTTAATCAAATCAGTCAATGTTGTCGACGTACTTGGAGTCGCTAATACATATACAGCATTTCCAGATTCATTAGTTTTTTGCACAGCTACACTTAAATTACTAACATTATTCGTTGAATCAACAATCATTAAAGTAATATTAGCATCTGGTACTCCCCCTTTGTTTTCATCAAGGGCTCTAACCGTAACAGTAAGTTGACCATTTGTCGCAGCCATAGACAATTTGTCTAATTCAATTTTTAATGCAGACGCAACAACAGCTTGCTCAACAGTCTCACTATCTTCAATTTTATCAGTATCAGCAGCATTGTTATCATAATAACCACCGCCACCACAGCCAGCCAATAAAACTGCTAAAGCCACAGCCGAAAATTTCAAACTAATTTCTTTCTTTTTCATTGAGTTATTCCCCAAATCCCTCTAAAACTATGAGTTAATCAAACATATAATTAATATTGTCAGATATGTAACCATAGTTACTGCTTTATGTAAATAAAAGCATGATAAATGTTTTGCTTGTGTTAGCCTAAATTTATTTATTACATGCAGTAGCTCACAAATGTACGACCTCATTATTATTGGTGCAGGCACCGCAGGCATTAGCGCCTATAAAGAAGCGATTAAATACACCCAAAACCTACTCATCATCAATCACGGTCCATGGGACACCACCTGTGCCCGTGTTGGTTGTATGCCTAGCAAAGTCCTCATCTCTAGTGCCAATCGCATGCACGACATTCAACATGCACAAGAAGTTGCACTCACGGTAGATGCAAAAATTGATACATCCCAAATCATGACGCACGTACGTCAATTACGTGATCGTTTTACCCGTGCCACACAAAAAGATGTAGATCGTTGGGAAGCATCCCATAAGATTTCAGGCTTTGCGACTTTCATAGATGCCCATA
Source organism: Acinetobacter sp. YH12039 (assembly GCF_013420015.1). Classification (NCBI taxonomy): domain Bacteria; kingdom Pseudomonadati; phylum Pseudomonadota; class Gammaproteobacteria; order Moraxellales; family Moraxellaceae; genus Acinetobacter; species Acinetobacter sp. YH12039. The sequence goes on from NZ_VOZA01000007.1 coordinate 143,294, forward strand.
CAATTCAAGTGAATGGACAGCAATATCAGGCAAAAGCTTTTATTGTTGCAGTCGGTTCTACTCCTGCTTATGACCAAGCCTGGAAAGAAAACTTAGGCGAACGCTTAATCACATCAGATCAAATTTTTGAATTAGAACAACTCCCTAAATCAGTCGCAGTTATTGGAAGTGGCGTCATCGCTTTGGAATTAGCGCAGGCTTTAACACGCCTCAATGTAAACACCACAGTTTTTGCACGTAGTCGAAAAATTGGCTCACTGAGTAGCCCTATATTGCAAAAGCTCGCACAGGAAGAATTAAGTAAAGAGTTAAAGCTAAAGTTTGAAATTTTACCTGAACATTATTCTATTGAAGGAGATCTAGTTCATTTAACCTATACTGAAGAAAACGTACAGAAGACACTACAAGTTGACTATGTATTAGCTGCAACTGGCAGACGTACATTATTAAATACCTTAAGTTTAGAACGTATAAGTGCCGAATTTAAAGATTTAAAAAATTTGCCAATCAATCCAGATACAAAGCAGCTAGCCGATTATCCAATTTTTATCGTCGGTGATGCACATACCAATACCCCTATCCAACACGAAGCAGCTCATGAAGGCAAGTTTGCTGTACAAAACTATTTAAATTTTCCACAAACTAAATCCATCAAGACGCTAACACCTCTAGGCATCTTATTTTCTACACCACAAATGGCAACCATTGGGCAAAGCTATAAGCATCTACAAGATAAAAACATAGAATTCGTCATTGGTTACGTTTCTTATGAAAAACAAGGTCGTGCGATTGTTGCTGCTAAAAATAAAGGGGCTGCCGAAGTATATGTGGATACAATTAACCATACACTATTAGGAGCTGAGCTATTCTGTGCAGAAGCTGAACATTTAGCACATTTGCTAGCTTGGATGATTTCAGAAGAACTAAGCATACATGAAATTTTGGATAAACCTTTCTATCATCCAACTTTAGAAGAAGGGTTAAGAACAGCATTAAAGCATGCACGACGTCAGTTAAGATAATTTTATCATTCTATGTAAACTTATAGCGTTGGATATCCAACGCTTAATTTCCGTATCCCCCTCTATCCTTTTTCCTTTCCCTTTTTCTTTTTCCCCACGCATAAAAAAACACCCCCTGAGATATCAGGGGGTGTTTCGAATAATGAGCTGGCGATGACTTACTCTCACATGGGTAACCCCACACTACCATCAGCGCTAAGAGGTTTCACTTCTGAGTTCGGGAAGGGATCAGGTGGTTCACTCTTGCTATTGTCGCCAGCACAACTGTTATGGATACTTGCTTAGTCTAATCTCAGAGCAGTGCTCTTCGTGCTAAGTTTTCTACCAAATGAGTTATTAACAGAAGTACTTGAGTTAATTTAAGGTGTTCATTTTATCTAGCTTTTCAACTAAATCAAGTTTGATTGATTATATGTGAATCAATTGATGCTTTACATACAACTGTTTGGGTGTTGTATAGTCAAGCCTCACGAGCAATTAGTATTGGTCAGCTTCATGCGTCACCGCACTTCCACATCCAACCTATCAACGTCGTAGTCTTCAACGGCTCTTTAGTGGACATAAAGTCCAAG
>NZ_VOZA01000081.1:0-6874 GCF_013420015.1 Acinetobacter sp. YH12039
GAGTGATGGGAGAGAATGTTCAAGAGTGGATTCTAAATGTTCAGATAAAGACATAAAAAAATGAGCGTATTTACATACACTCATTTTTACTACATTTTACTAAAATTTGCTTAACTGACTGGCATTAGCTTAATGCGGGTTTTTTTATTGTTTCAATAGAGGATATTTAATTCTTCTTAGCCAATTTTCAGACAAAAAAATACGCAATGATTGGGGTGTTCATTGCGTATAACAACGAATCTGTTTACACAGGTTCGGTAAAGGAGAAATGTTATGAATTTAGGTATTCCTAAAACATAAGTAGATAATAGAGTGAACGGTCAGTCATTTCATTGGTGTTCACGTTAAGTGATGTTACCTAACGTTAAAACTAAGGAGATTTTGTGAATACCTTCATAAAAAGTGCCTGTAAAAAAAAGCCTTTCACATTGGAAAGGCTTAATTTTATGGAATTTTTTTAAATTTAGAAGTGGAACACACCCAATCCAGATTTAATCTCATCCAACGTTTGTTGGGTAATATCACGGCATCTATCGGTACCAGTTTTTAAAATATCCATGATGTAGTCAGGGTCTTTTTGCAATTCTAAACGGCGTTCACGGATCGGGCCAATCAGCTCTTTTAGCACGCCTTCAAGACGCTTTTTCACAGTACCGTCGCCTAAGCCACCGCGGCGATAGTGTTCTTTCAGCTCTGCAACAGCTTCTTTATCAGGGTCAAATGCATCGAGGTAAGTAAATACGACGTTACCTTCAACTTGACCTGGATCTTCAATACGTAAATGATTTGGATCGGTATACATTGCATTAACAGCTTTCTTGATATCTTTATCAGTTGCGTCAAGCACAATAGTATTGCCCAAAGATTTAGACATTTTTGCTTTACCATCAAAACCTGGCAAGCGACCTACATTAGAGAGTAAAGCTTTACATTCAGGAAGTACGTCACGACCAATTTGACGATTTAAACGACGAACAATTTCATTGGTTTGTTCAATCATTGGAATTTGGTCTTCGCCGACAGGAACGACAGATGCTTTAAACGCTGTAATATCGGCAGCTTGAGCCACTGGGTAGCATAAGAAACCTGCAGGAATGTCACGCTCAAATCCACGCATTTGAATCTCAGATTTGATGGTTGGATTACGCTCTAAGCGAGAAACCGTCACAAAGTTCAAATATAACATGGTCAATTCATTCAATGCTGGTAAGCATGATTGAACGCAAATCGTGGTTTTGGTTGGGTCAATTCCTACAGCAAGATAATCGGTTGCGACTTCAATAATATTGCGACGAACTTTTTCGAAGTTATCAGCATTATCAGTTAAGGCTTGAGCATCAGCTAAAAGAAGATGTTGATGATGCGAATCTTGTAAACCTACACGTGAACGTAAAGAACCTACAAAATGACCTAAATGTAATTGTCCAGTCGGACGGTCGCCAGTCAAAATCACTGGACGATTATCTTGAGTACTCATTATCTGTTCCAAAGTGGTAGTCAAAGCTACGGCTGATTTTCAAAGAATGTCCCCATTGTACGGCATTCTATTTTTGATTGTTACTGACACAGCACAATTGACTGAAAAATGGGTGAATATTTTGTTAATTATTAAAAAACTAAATACAATTTTAGCGTTAAATAGAATTAGAATATTAAAAAATGCCTAAAGGATAAAAATAATGGCGAGTAGCTTATTAATCTTACTTGATGATATTGCAACTGTGCTGGATGATGTTGCTGTCATGAGTAAGATGGCAGCCAAAAAAACAGCGGGTGTCCTTGGAGATGATTTAGCACTGAATGCGCAACAAGTCAGTGGTGTCCGTTCGGATCGTGAACTTCCAGTTGTTTGGTCTGTGGCCAAAGGTTCTTTTGTTAATAAATTAATTTTGGTTCCAGCTGCTTTATTGATCAGTGTGGTTGCACCTTGGCTGATTACACCACTATTGATGATTGGTGGTTTGTTCTTATGCTATGAGGGCGTGGAAAAAGTTCTGCATAGTTTGCATCATAAAAAAGCCAAAACAGAAGAAGTTGCTCGTGAAGAGATGACTAATATTGAAACGGATTTGGTGACTTTTGAGAAAGAAAAAGTCAAAGGTGCCATCCGGACCGATTTTATTTTATCTGCTGAAATTGTGGTGATTTCGTTGGGCACGGTTGCAACTGCGGCATTTGGGACCAAGGTCATGGTGCTTTCGGTGATTGCAATTTTAATGACCGTTGGTGTTTATGGTTTTGTCGCGATGATTGTCAAAATTGATGACTTAGGACTTTATCTCACTCAACAAGCGTCACAATTTAAAAAGACCGTTGGACAAGGTTTGTTGGCATTTGCACCTAAGTTGATGAAGACATTGACCATTGTAGGTACGATTGCCATGTTTTTAGTGGGTGGTGGCATCATTACCCATGGTGTACCTTTGCTACACCATTTTATTGAAGGCTCTGTAGATTATGCAGAACATATTCCTACAGTTGGCAGTATTGTGGGTGCATTAACACCGACTTTAATCAATTTAGTGACAGGTTTTATTGCAGGTTTAATCGTGCTGTGCGTCGTATCTTTAGTTCAAAAAGTATGGCCAAAGTCGCAAAAGGATTAATCTGTAAACGCACGGATATCAACTATTTTATATAAGGAAGATCACTATGCGCTGGAAAGGTCGAAGAGTTAGTTCAAACGTAGAAGACCGTCGCGGTGGTGGCGGTGCAAAAGCGGGTGGGATCAGTATTCTCGGTTTGGTTGTGGCATTTGTTGCGTGGAAGTTTTTTGGTGTCGATCCGCAGCAAGCTTATCAGGCGACTAAACAAGTGACTTCACAGGGTCAAACGGCTGAAGTCAAAGGTCTGGATAATCCAACACCGGAACAACAAGAAGCGATGGATTTTGTTGGCACTGTTTTGGCCGATACGGAAGATACGTGGAATACAGTCTTTCAAGAACAGTTAAATGCTCAGTATAAAGCGCCTAAATTGGTTATGTTTAATGGTGTGGTCAATTCAGGTTGTGGTACAGCACAAGCGGCAATGGGGCCTTTTTATTGCCCAGCAGATCAGAAGGTTTATATTGATACTGCATTCTTTAAAGATATGCGTACGCAAATGGGCATTACGGGTGAACAAAATCAAACTGAATTGAGTCGTCAAGATCAGGCGGGTGATTTTGCGCAAGCCTATGTGGTTGCCCATGAAGTTGGACATCATATCCAAACGATTTTAGGTATTTCTGAGCAAGTTCAGCAGGCGCGTGCGCAAGCGTCTAAAGCTGAAGGTAATCGTTATTCGGTCATGCAAGAACTACAAGCAGACTGCTTTGCGGGTATTTGGGCGCATCATAATCAACAGCGTACCCAATTTTTAGAGCAGGGTGATGTAGAAGAAGCGATGGACGCTGCACATAAGATTGGTGATGACTATTTACAGAAAAGTGCAACTGGGCAAGTGGTCCCAGATAGCTTCACGCACGGAACCAGTGAACAACGTATGAAATGGTTCCAGACAGGGTTGAAATCAGGCAATATCAATAGCTGTGATACCTTTAATCAAGCCATTTAAAACAAAAAAAGGGGGATGCAAACATCCTCTTTTTTTCATTGAAAAATAGATTGAAGCTTATTTGTTGAGAAATGATTTGAAGTTTCGAACAATACGATAGCTGACATACAATGCGGCAAATGCAAATAAAGCCACGCCAAAAACAGTATATTTAAGGCCTGAAATATCGTTTTGATAGAACTGTTTTAATTGGGCATCGCTATAGCGTAATTGTTTTTTTTGTCCAGTGCGGCTATTGGTGAAACTCACATTTTGGATATATTGAAATTGTCCGATTTTCAGTAAATCGAGGTGTTGAATTTGTCGGGTGTGTTGCTGATTAAATTCATCGAGACAAATATCTTGTGCATAGTTTTCACAATTCAGTTTGGCAAGATAACCATTATTCGCCAGCATGATAAAAATCGCACGATCGGGTGATTCATTATTGGAGACCAAAACCAATTGTTCTTTGGGTGTTGAATCCAGTGAGATCGTTTTTGCCTGACTAAAATAGTGCTCAGCACGTAAAATTTCCTGTGACTTGCTATAGCAAGTGAGGATCAGGGCCGCCGTAATGATAAAGATCACCGCAGCAAAAAAGAGTCGAAAAACAGTTTTAATAGTCTGATGCATAGGAGAAATCATGTAGATGATGAAAATGCATAAAATCTATGCAGGCTTGCTATGTTAAATGATCTTGATAAAAGATGTGAAAAAAACTGAATTGATACACGGAATTTAGATAAAATTCGTTAGAATATTTTATTTTTAAATACTAAATAATTTAGTATTTATTTTAAAAATACCTATATCTCACTCTGTAGGCAACACAGCACCAAAATTGGGAACAAAATGGGAAATTATTTTTTTCTACAGGTTTTTACCGTTATTTTTGCACTTTCGATTGCAACCACGATTTTTAATAAACGTATCTTGGGCTTTCCACAAGCCATAGGTGTTCCTATTGTTTCTGCAATTTTTGTCTTTATTTTGCAATGGGGCGCAAGCCTGCTCAATGGCAATCAATTTGTGACGATTAATTTGCACAATATTGAAGAGGCCGTTCGTCATATCGACTTTTATGACTTTTTAATTAATGGCGTGATTTGTTTTATTTTGACCTCATCTGCCTTGAAATTTAAAGTTTCAGATTTACGTTTGCATTGGAAGCCGATCAGTATATTGGCCAGTATTGCCTTGGTGCTTTGTGCGGTGTTTTTTGGTGTTGCCTTATATGGTTATCAGTTCTTAATTGGTCATCATGTTGATTTATTGGTGTTGTTATTATTAGGTGCGGCTTTAGGTGCGACCGACCCGATTGGGGTCAAAGGTGTACTAAGTTCGGTACGTGCGCCACATCATTTGATGGTGAAATTAGAAGGCGAATCTCTCTTTAATGATGCCATGTGTATTGCCGTGTTTATGACTTTACTCAATGTCTTGCAAGGTGAGCATTTTACCGTCCTTGGTACGCTTGAAACACTGTTATATGAAATTGTTGTTGCAATCATTATTGGTTGGGCATTTGGTTTAGGGATTTTACGTTTACTCCGCGGTAAACATGAAATGGAGTCCTTGATTTTAACCACAGCGTTGTTGGCAAGTGGTTCTTATCTAGTCGCTTTATTCGCCCATGCATCTGCACCAATTGCATGCGTCATTGGTGGTTTGATTGTTGGCAATAAATGGAAAGAAATCCTTCAAGATCGTGAAATTCGGGAAGTCAATCATTTCTGGCATACCGTGGAAGGAATCATCAATTCCTTTTTATTTACCCTGATCGGTCTTGAGTTATTTATCTTAGATTTAAGTATCAGCTTGATTTTAGGCGGTATGGTGGCGTTTATTATTTTGCATGCATCGCGCTTTGCAGCAAACTATTTATCTTTTGCATTCTTCCCAAGTTTCCGCAAAAAAAGCTATAACGGTAGTCTTGCGATTTTATCCTGGGGTGGGGTTCGTGGCGGTATTTCATTGGCCCTAATCCTTGCTGTTGCCAATATTCCTGAACTCAGTGAATACAGTAGTATTTTGATTGGATATACATTTATTGCGGTATTAATGTCGGGGCTCGTGTGTGGTCTAGGTTTACCTGCTGTGATGAATGCTTTTTATTACAATCCCAATGAAGAAACCAAAGGCTTTAAAGGTTGGTACCAAAGAATGTGCCATAAAATGAATAAAAAGGGCTTCCAATATATTGTGGGTGAAGATATCCATGGTAATGAAACTATTACGGTTTATAACCCAGAAGCGTTAATAGATACTAAAGCAGATGATGGTGTAGCTGCGGTACATAACCCAGAAAAAGTGCAAGAAGTTCGTCGTTTAGAGAACCCCGAAAACTTCTAAAACTGATTTGTTTGACTTAAAAAAGGAAATGCTTGGGCATTTCCTTTTTTATTTCTAGTTGTGTTCCATCAAGTAACATCAAAAGTCGGGAAATTATGACTGGTCATTCAGCAGGAGATAAAAACATATTGATATTGCGATTAGCTATCAAAAAAGTTCTGATGGACTACATCTACTTGTTGACTCTATAGGTTTGAAGTTATTAGCTGAAGGTGAATCGAAACCTAATAAACATCAGTCTGAAGGTCGACGACAATGGCGTAAACTTCGTATTGGTATAGATGCTGAAAACATTGCAAACATGGACAATTCAGCTCATGACAACAATGTCAGCAGTTCATAAGTACTAGAAAACTTACTTGCATAAATTTCACCTAGTGAGCCAATGAATTCTAGCTATACCGATGGCGCATATGACACAAAATGCTGTAGGCATATCATTTCAGATTTATAAGCACTCTAGTCATTCCTCAAAGAAAAAATGCGAAACCATGAAAAGACAAAAAACTGTGGCTTTGGGAAGAAATGAATTCTTAAAGACAGTCCGACGTGTAAGGTGTGCCGTCATGAAGCTTTTAGTCACATCATGATAAAGTTTATTTGAAGTTCTGCTTTAAATGACGCTGTCTTTTTGCATAAGAAATACGATATCTCGCCATGTTTTTAATTGCATAAATGCGCTCTCTACCAAGGGGCGATATTTATACAAATGGTTGTCATAGCCCAAATGTGTCGATAAAGTTGAATTACTCACTTTGAAAAATACCGATGTGACTTTACAAGATCTAATCGATCACAACCAATTACTGTACTAATCTGTCAAAATTAAGTATTAATCAAAGAGGACCTTCGGGTTCACTGCTGTCCCACAATTTTTCACAAGAGGAAGCTCATTTGAGCTTCCTCTTGTTTTATGGGTATTTTATCGGGTGAAAATAAAGCTTTTAAAGTTCTTCTTTCAAACAAATTCACTTGAATTATT
>NZ_VOZA01000082.1:0-6455 GCF_013420015.1 Acinetobacter sp. YH12039
AATGTATATCGTTGGCAGAAGAAATTATTTAGACCAATTATCAAAAGCTTCATTGATGACTTTATTCTCGATAAAAATCATCTGCTACCACAGAGAATCTTTAAATAATAGTGCGTAAGTCCTATTATATATATTGTCTGGACGGTTATTCGAATTCGATCGTGGTGAGTTTGGTCGATGTTGCGGGCTATTCACTCGACTATATGAACGGTCATAACGCTGACTTGAGTCATAGCGCTGTCCGTATGCCCCCCCATATTGACCTGAATAACCATATTGATTTGCATAGCCATATTGATTCGAATGGTATCGGCCATCATCAAATGGCGCCACGACACACCCTGTAAATGTAACTGCAACTACAGATAGCAAAGCAACTTGTTTAAGCATGTGTAGCACTCCTCTTTGATGAAGGGCATTTTCACTTATCGAAATGAATTCAATCGGAAGTCTGTGTACATCTGCTGTATTTAAACATTCATGTTTTATTCATCATTTGACATCCAATTTTGCTACATTTGTTCAGTCAGCCACATTTATATAGAAAAATTCACTACAATAGCGCCACGTATTTCAAAGCTGTAATTTAATGACTTGGCTGTTTTTTATTCTTGGTGCCATCTTTGCGGGATTCATACAAGGATTAACAGGGTTTGCATTCGCCCTTATCGCAATGTCATTTTGGGTTTGGATACTCCCCCCTCAAATAGCCGCACCCTTGGTGGTCTGCGCTTCAGTTTATAGCCACTTCATTTCATTATCATCAGAACGCAAAAGCATTCCGATCAATAAAAAAATCATTTATCCCTATTTAATTGCAGGAATTTTAGGTGTACCACTCGGTACCTATTTATTAGACAGCATTAATCCAGATACATTTAAATTGGTTTTGGGCGCTTTTTTAATGTTTTGGTGCCCAATTTTATTTTTTAATCCTAAATTTTCATTCATCCAAAAATCAGGGAAATGGGCGGATTCTAGTATTGGATATATTGCTGGAATCTTGGGTGGTCTTGGAGGCTTTTGTGGTGCATTACCCTCTGCATGGCTCATGCTGAAAAATACACCCAAAGCAGAACAACGCTATATTTTGCGACATTTCAATTTAGCCATTCAGCTCGTCACACTCATTAGCTATCTGCTACAAGGGATCATCCATCGTGAACATCTGCCCTATTTAGCCGTGCTTTTGGTGATTATGGCTTTTCCAGTGATTTTTGGTGCCAAACTTTTTTATCGCATTTCAGAACGCCAATTTAAACATATTGTATTAGGTCTTCTATTCTCTTCAGGCTGCTTCTTGGTGACGATGAGTATCTTAAGCTGATAACTCCAAACCTAAAGATATTTGTCCAAATTGTTCTAACAAAAAGCCTTTTCAGTTAGACATTCACATCTTGTAACAATGACACAATTCACATTTAAATAAAAATTAGCCAAATGGTAAAAAAGTGATTAATTTTTTTGTCGAAAATTAATAGAATATTGCACCTCATAATTTTGCTTAAAATAAAACCATGAAAAAGTTCATCCTGCTTGCAGGTGTGACTCTGCTTAGCGGCTGTATGTTTGGCACGTCCAGTGAAATTAAAAAAGCTGAAAAACTACTCTCACATTTTCAATGCAATAATATTGAAAGTTCACATATGACTCATAGCTCGATTACAAGTTTTCATGAAGAAAAACTGGCATCAAGCAAACAAAAGGTCGTGTCATATATCGACAGCTATAAAGAAGGCGAAAAATTATTTCGTATCCCGCTCATCGATGTAGTTGATCAGCAATACATAATTTATAAGGCGGCATGTCAAAATCTGGGCGGTATCCATCCCGATTTTCATGATTAAATTCAATATAAAAGTCTAAACAAAATCATCTAAACGTAAAAAGGACAGCCGATGCTGTCCTTTTTATTGGATTGTTAGATTAGTGATAGCGTGTATCGACACTGAATTTTTCAGGAAATTTGGCATGTATTTGCGCGTAGAAACCCATGATTTCCGCCATATCTTTTTCATAATCACCTGTAGGATAAACAATTTTACCCACACCCGTTTTTTTCTGCACATAGTCCATATAAGCTAAAGCAATCGGCACACCCGCTTGCATAGCAACATGGTAAAAACCAGTTTTCCACTTCTCTTGTTTGGCGCGTGTCCCTTCTGGCGTCACCAACATGACCAATTTTGGATGATGCTTGAACAAGTCAGCCATCAGCTCAACCATACTTTGACGAGCTTCACCATCTTGTTTTGGACGACGATTAATACCAATTCCGCCCATAGCACGTACAAAAGGCCCAAACGGGAATTTCATATAACTGTCTTTAATCGTAATACGAACATTTACCCCTAACGCTTTCAGGGCAAGACGTGCATAAAGTGCATCCCAATTACTGGTATGTGGGGCTGCAATCATGACACATTGGTCGATATTTAAATCCCAATGGTTATCAATTTGCCACCCCATTAAGTTCAGACTTTTTTCCGCTGTTTTTTCAAACACAATTTGCACCGACAGTTTTTTCTATGCCGCAGAGTTTAACAACGCAAAATAATTATAAAAGCCTATATTGTTCAGTTATTCACCAATTAATATATAAATGTCCTTTAGCGTTCACTTTTAGGTATGTCACCAATATTTCACTATTTACGAATTTTAAAAAATCAAATGTTTGTTTTGATGTATTAACCAAACACACAATTGTTAACAAGAATAGGCTATTTTTCTTGAGCAATAAAAGCCACGCTTAGCATTATATTGGGTACGTACGGTGTATAAATCTCATGAAAAAACTAATGCTCGCTCTCTGTATGGTCAGTGCAACCTTAACGGCATGTTCAAAGACTAGCAATGATTCTGAAACTGCGACACCACCAGATAATAACGTCATTGCCAATACCGACGCTGCCTCAGAAAGCCCGATTGCCACAGGTGATAACACCGAAAATGCACTTGATTGGGCGGGTGAATATAAAGGAATTCTGCCTTGCCATGATTGCAAAGGGATTGAAACTGAGCTTGAACTCAAACTCGATAAAAGCTATGAGCTTAGCCAAGAGTTTTTAGGTAAACCTGCAAACACTGAAAATAAAGTGAAAGGCAGTTTTAAGTTCTTGCCAGATCAACCTGGAATGATTCAACTTGATGCCCAAGGCGACAATCGGATTTACTTTGTAGGTGAAAACTTTATTGAACTTCGTGGTGATAAAGGTGAAAAATTGGAAATGCCTGAAGTAAATCTTAAACTCACCAAAAAGCTTGATTAGCGTTTTATTTAACATTTGTAGTCATATATTAGTCATAAAAAATCCCCGCAATTGCGGGGATTTTATTTCAACTATGTTAAAGGTAAATTATTTACCGCCAAACACGTAAGAAACACCTACACGACCACCAAATTCACTACCACTAGCGAAACCTAAAGCACCGCTTGCAGAGATACGATCAGTGAAAGATGTAACTACACCGATAGAACCAGCAGTTTCACCTTCATAGTGACCTACACCACCAAATACAGCAACTTGACCTGGAGCAATGTTAGGTACAGCTTGTTGTGCAGCCAATGCAATCGCAACACCACGGTTCGCAGTACGCTCTACATCATCAACACGGCTGTTTAACTGATTTACACGGCTATTTACAGTTGCAACAGCTTTGTCTGTGTAAGCATTAGCAGCTTTAGAAGTTGTATCAAGTTTGCTATCAACCGCATTATTTGCAGCAGTAGTAGCAGCTTCAGTAGCAGCTTTAGTCATATCAGCAGAAGCTGTTTTGATAGCACCATCAACTTTAGTATCAGTATAAGCGTTAGCAGCCTCTAAAGTAACTTTAGCTTTAGCTTCAACTTTAGTATCAACAACAGTTTCAGTTACACCACCAGCACCTGGGTTAGTTGGATTTGTTGGATCTGTTGGATCTGTTGGATTTGTTGGTTCTGGAGCAACACCAGTTTTCAAGAACTCAGTAACGTCTTTACCGTCAACTTTGAAAGTTTTGGCATCAACAACACCATTAGTGACAATACCAGCTGCTGTCAAGTTAGTATATTGACCATCTGTAGTGCTACCTTTAGTACCGTTGTAAACACGAATACCATGTACAGAGTTACCAATATCACCTAGTTGTACATAAGAAACATTAACACCTGCACCACTTGATGTTGCAGTATTGAAAGTTGTTAAGGCACCACCCGTTGGGTCAGTTACTGCTGATTGTAAAGTAGAAGCACCTTTATCTGCTGTTTCAGTATAGTACTGAGTCATGACATTTGTCACAACGTTATGTTCTGTTACAGGTGCAGCACCCACAACTTTACGTGTTGTACCAGTCAAAGTTGCATCTTTTCCTGCTGTAGCAGCTGCCAATGCAGTAATCTGTGCTTCATCTGTTACACGGGTCATTGTGTTATTTGCAGTACCTGGAGCACCAGAAGTTGTATAGTACTCAGTCGTACCTGCAGCAGTATCAGTTACTTTAACGATATTCTGACCGTTTAAATTCTCATAGTATTGAGTTTGTAACGGAAGACCAACAGCAGCACCAGATTGTAAACGAGTTACACTGCCGTCAAAGTTTAAAGTTCCTGGGTTCGCATCAGTACCTAAGTTACTTAATGACAAGCCATAACCAGTAAGGGTTGCGATATTACGAACACCATTGTTATCTGTACGCTCTGCACTTACACCATAAATACTTTGAGCTGGATTTGCATAATGGTCTGCACGCCAGTGATCTGCAGCAAACACTTCATCATAAGCCGCATTACCTGGAATTAAACGAGCATCGTAACGTGGGTCATTTGGATCTGTAATAACAGTATGATCAGTATTAGTATTACCAACTACACCAACATTGACATAATCATATTTAGACTTAGCTTGACCTGTAACACCTTGAACTGAATTAAATGTTTCAGGATCAGCTGCGTTTGGATCAGTAATGGTACCAATACCTGCTACATTTTGTGTAGATTTAAAACCATAGGTAAGATGCTCATCAGTGATCAGTTTGATTTCTTCACCTGATCCTGTTTTGCTAATTGTGTACTGACCAGCTTTAGTGATCGTATCTCTATTAACTTCTTGGGCTAGTGTAGTTTTAACTAACTGACCATTCACGTCTTCTCTATAGTACTGACCATTAAACAATGCTGCATCAGAAGCAATGTTAGCATTCTCACTAAAGAATTGATAGACAGCGCCTGCACCAGTACCATATTTTACAAGTTGTAATTTATCAGCTTTTGCAGTTGAACTTTCGATAATAGCTTTACGAGAGTTTAAATCAACACCATTAGCAACTGGACTATTAGGACCACCAAATGCTTGTAAAGAAATAACATTGTCACGACCATATACTGGTGAAACAATATTTTGGTTCGCATTATTTACGTTATTATAAGCATTTACACCTGAAACAGCACCGTCTGCATAAATATCTAGGTTTGGCACAGCATGTGTAACAAAGTGTTGTGCTAAAAATGCACCATTGTTACCCGCTGGTTGACCAGATGCTTGAGCAAAAAAGTCTAATACGCCATTCGCAGAAGTACCACCTAATGCAGTATAAATCGCATTAAGCTCATCAAGCTTATCTGCATTTGTAGCTGATTGTAGAGCTGCACCATTATAAGTCTTTAATTGCTCATACAAGTAATCTAACGCATCTACAGAGCGAACATTAGCTCCTGGAGCAGTGTTATTTACAGTTACTGTAGTATAATCACCAGGAGTACCAAGGTCGATTTGATTTGTATTGGTATTAAACCAAACTTTAGCATAGTTACCAACGTTCGCATCAGACTTACTAATTGCGTGATGTACTGGATCAATGAATGGGTTTTCACCTGATGCATTCGCACCAACTGTTGCTAAAGCTAAGCTTGCAGCTAAAAGAGTTTTTTGAAATTTCATAAATTTTTCCCTTTTTAAAAAAAAATACTGGCTTACCCTAGGATTTTGTAAACCAGCAAAAAAAGTGATTGCCTGGTTACGGGATGTTGCCACCTTACTAACCCAGCGATCTTTCTAGGTCTCGGGTATAATAAACAAACTCTCAACACATTTTCAACAAAAACTTGATTTAAAAAACAAATTATTTTTTTATAACCAAAGTAAAAAAAAATAAATATAAATATTTGATTATTAAAATAAAATAAAAAATAGATTAATTAATAATCGAAATTTAAGAATAAAATCTACTAAAACACGTTTTCAATAAACAAAAATCTATCAACAAAAAATTTATAATTTCTACTAAAAGTAACTTTTTTTTGTAAGTCTCCATTAAAAAGTAAACATGTATTCTTTTCCGAATTGGTTTGATCCTCTCTCCACCCATTGCTCTATTTTATCAGCTGTCATGACTTGAAAATCTCGCCAATAATATTTCATCTGCTTCCATACCATCTCGATTCGATTTAACTCAGGGCTATAAGCTGGAATAAAATACAA
>NZ_VOZA01000083.1:0-6428 GCF_013420015.1 Acinetobacter sp. YH12039
ACGCCACTTAAATAAGTTAAGGCGCTAAAGCGATAAAAGCTACATGATGGCCAGTACTGAGCACTGGCGATCTAAGTCAATGCTGCAGTTCTCATCATCATTGGAATAAGTGGACAAATTCCTGACACGGAATACTATAACTGAGGTCACTTAAATGGGATGCATAAGTTATGTAAGTTACGCCACTTAAATAAGTTGAGGTGCTAAAGCGATAAAAGTGGCACTGTTGGAAATATAGATTTAAGTCGATGATTTTTCCTTTAAAAAAAGTACTTAAAGACGGCTTTGTTGCACAAAGCTGTTTGTAAGGTCTGATTCAGCAATATAATTTCCGAATGAAGAAGCCAGCAACTAAAATCTACCGTACAACGAATTGGTCCGCATATAAACTCAGTGCGAGAAACTTTCAGAGCCAAGTGAATGAGATTCATGCTCGTGTGACAGTATTAAATAAATTTACGGATTTAGGCAGACCTCACACCCAAGTTGTCACTTAAGTTTGAGAAGCTTAGGGGAGTTCTACTTTTAAAATCTTTGTGCAACAAAGCCACAGTAAATGTCAACAGACCCTAATTAGTCATAATAATATTTTCATAAATTTGTCATGTAAATTGAATATTTAAAGCGTATTTTTCGACCATCCTAAGATGAGGCGATGCAATGCTTTGGCATAAGAAAAAATTTAATAAAAAATCAATAAGTTTGGCATGCTGTAGTTTGGGCACAGTTATTTTGACGGGCTGCCAAAGTCCTGCTTTAGTTCAATCATCTTCTGCTTCAGTACAACCACTAAAACAGCCCCACCGTGTGGTTTTTTTCTTGGGAGATGGAATGGGTATCACGACACTGACAGCTGCACGAATTTATGCTGTTGGTGAAGATGGCCAACTGCCGATAGATCAACTGCCAGAGTCAGCATTTGTTCGTACTTTCTCAGAAGATGCACAGGTTACAGATAGCGCACCATCGATGGGTGCCTATATGACAGGTGTAAAAATGAAAAATGAAGTGATATCCATGCAGACTGGAACAATTGCAGTAGAACCAAATCAGGCCGGAAATCATCAATGTGGAACCAATCCTCAGAACCAGAATAAGCAAGACACTCAAACTTTACTTGAATTGGCCAAAGCACGAGGTTGGGGTACAGGGGTAGTCACAACAACTCGCATTACGCATGCTACACCAGCATCGACTTATGCCCATATTTGTCATCGTGATGCTGAAAATGACATAGCATCCCAATTAGTACCAAGTTCGCAAGGTGATACCTATCAGCGTTATAACGTCAAATTAAAAGATGGGGTTGATGTGATTCTAGGCGGGGGTAAGCGTCAATTTCTGCCGAAAGATCAAGGGGGAGAACGGATAGACCAACGGAATTTGATCGCAGAAATGCAACAAGCAGGCTATCGAGTGGTCTATGATCAAACTCAACTCTCCCAGATGAAGTTAGGAAAGAATGAAAAATTATTGGGTTTGTTTAATACTAGCCATTTAAATTATGACTTAGATCGAACCAAAAAAAACTTGCCTGAACCTAGCTTAAAGCAAATGACGTTGGCCGCTTTGGACATTCTAACCCAAAATAAAAATGGTTTTTTCCTGATGGTTGAAGGGGGACGTATAGACCATGCTTTACATGACACCAATGCTAAGCGTGCATTACAGGATACAATTGCCCTAAACGAGGCTTTGGATGCAACCATTAAAAAACTTCGACAAAGTGACCCTGAATTAAAAAATACCTTGATTGTGATAACTGCAGATCATGATCACACTCTAATTTTAAATGGCTATGCCAAGCGTACTGGAAAATATGTACAAGGTCAGGAAACCAGTGTACTAGGTTTGGTTAAAAACTATGATCGTGCGGGTTTTGCCAAAGATATTCATGGACAACCTTATCCGATTATTGGTTTTGGTACGGGCAAAAAGCGTCCGACACAAAATCGGATGGATGACCTAGTAATCAATTTGAAAGACAGTGATATCTGTCATCCAGTACAGGGTCCACAACCTAAACAAGGTGAGAAATATAGTTTTACTTATCCTTTGAGTGAAACTGGTTGGTGTACGGGAGCTGCTGCGGATGATTTCCAGCAAGAAGCCGTGATTCAGACAGGTTTTAAAGATAAAGAAACACATGGCGGGGCTGATGTTTTCTTGGAAGCCATAGGGCAGGGAGCAGAGCAATTCTCGGGCAGCTTAGAGAATGTTAAAGTGAACCATCTGATTCGCAAGATCACAGGCTTATAAGTAGAGGGATATCCAATGAATAGTACATTAAAATAACACTAAATATAAAAAAAATGAAAGAATAATTTACTAAGTTATTGTTTTTAAGTTGATCCTTGTTTTATATGGGGGTGATAATAACTTCTGATTACTAGTTTTTACCTTAAATATACCGATTGAAAGATTCATTTAAAGGCTATAAATACATGAGTTTTACAGTTTGGCTAGGTCAGCATGAGTACTTTTCACAAGATTTAAGATCGACCATGAACGTGATTAAGTTATAGGGGATTGATGAAATAGTTTTTATGAATTTCTGGCTTTCTGGGCTGATTTTATCAAATTCATGTCTATGCAAAATTGCGACATATTTCTCGTGCTGGTAGTTATCCAGAGTTTGGTCTGCATCTATCCATAGTGCAGACCTTTTTTTGGTGACAGTTTTTTCTTAGTGATTTTCGATCTGGATGTAGTGATTTCACGTTTGCAGAATATATCTTGGCGGTGATCCATCTAATATTCGTGATTATAAAGAGAGCTAATTCACAGGTTCTACAGATTATGTAGCGACTAACTATATCAAAGTCTATTTGCAGTTGATGGTTGGCGCTTAGTTTATATTTACGCTTAGGTTTCAGTTAAAAAATCAATATTCTGTTGAATCCGTGATTGAATCATCTGTAGGGTAGATTCTCGAATTTGATGGGGATACAGGCGCTGCGCAATTTGACTAAATTGAAGTGCAATTTCACGCATAGTCAAGATGATCTCATCGACTTCTAGAGTAGTCAGATTAGCTTCTGAAGTACCGAGTTTATGTATGTCACTTCGGGAAATATTGAGCGCTTCTCCCATAATGTCCATTTGATGATAACCACCTGGACCCTCGCAGAAGGTCACATCATAGGCTGGAGCCAATTTCCATTGACCATTTTTCTCCATGAGAAATGAAAAGTTCTTAGTATGGTCATCCCGATTATTGAAAAGCACATTAAACACAGCACGTTTAAAAGCATGCAATCTTTCTCGTACATCTTGCGTACACATCAAGGTTGCCCGGAGAAAATTGCGATAGTCTAGGCTACCTGGAACTTTATAGTCTGCTCCTGTATATGCAGCCAAACTCTGCATTGGAATCCGCATACCATTTTGACGATCGAATCGTTTAGAAGCAAAAGCCGTTAAACCATTGGGCAAATTAAAGAAATGGGTATCTGGAGTCTCAATTGCACAAAGTCGCAAACATTCTGCATAGACGGCTTCAATGGCGCAGACTTCAGGATGCTCTTGCTGAGCAGGAAACTTAATCAGCCAGGCTTCATGTTGATCAGAATCTTGAGTCGAAAACTCTAAATTGACAGGATCTCGGTAAACCAACGCTTTTGGTCTGGCACCTTGAGGGGAGCCACCCATGACCAATAAATGCTGTAGAAATTCACCACCTTCACCTTTGAGTACTTCTTGAACTTCCTGGGCCAGTTGTTGTAAAGGGATATTTTCTGAGGTTTGCATGTCAGCAACACAAGGTTCAAAGGAGAGGGCACCCATTGCGTGACTACTAATATAGGTCAGACGCTCCAAAGGTCCAATTCGTGCTGAATTTAAGCCAATTTTTTTGAAATATCGATCCATCAACATCATGCCCCAACCATCTGGTAAAGCGTCATAGACTGGACCTGGGAGTCCCATTTGATGAGTAGGAAAACCTTGTCTGAATGGTAGACCTTTTAAAGGCAGCAAGTAAGAAGAGAGCTCAACACCTTGCTGTATTGCTTCTGGACTATATTCAAAAGCAATGGTGGGTCTACCTGTCGTGGCTGTTGAACTAATCAGCGTTCCCCATAACCATGATTCGCCCCAACCGTTGTAATAAACATTAAGTCTATTGAGCATTATCCCTTCCTCTTAATACGGTGGCGCTTACTTTGACTCTCATAGCGAAGAATGTCATTCACACTGTTAAGCTGAGGTTTAAATAGTTCCTGAAGTTCGTTTAATCGACCCAAGACCATTGCAATACGGACTAAATTTTCAACAGATACATTTCGTCCCGCTTCAAGATTCGAAACTGTATTCACGCCGACACCAGCGCGTGCTGCTACCTCAGCTTGAGACATCTCCAGAAAGAGTCGTTGCTTACGTAAACGCTCACCTAAAAGAGTCACAACTTCTTCTGGTTTAGTGAAATATAAATCCATTAAATTGGGTCTTAAGAATGAATAATTTAATTAAATCACAAAATAATGGAATTAATCTATAGCTATAGTGTGGCTAAGGAGGGCTTTGTTGCACAGCACATCAGAAGGGTAGGTATAGTCCTTGGGTATCGGTTACAGAAAATCATCAGGATGTACTTTGACTGATTGTTGATACGGAGATTTCAGTATTTTCATTTTTCCTAATAGGTCACATTACTTAGAAAGGGTTCTTCGAAAATTAGTTCATACTTTAAAAATCCTATAAATATTGAGGATATTTTCTTAATGCTTTCAATATAGCATGCGGCTATATGTAACTCGAACGGGCTTAATCTGCCTTTCAGTATAAATTTTTTGGGCGTGAGAGGGGAGAGGTGTGAGGGCAAGCAATTTATATCGTGGATACTTCTAAATTACTTATGTAATAGAAGGTGGTAAACATGGATTTAGAGGTAATAACACTAAATATAAAAAAATTGGAAGAATAATTTATTAAATTATTGTTTTTATGTGGTTATTGGTGATGTTATGAATAATAATAACTTTTTTCTTGATGAATTTTACCTAAAAAAATTGATCAGATAATTTTCTTTAAATGTCATGCATACATAAATTTGACAGTTTGAAGGGATCGGTATGTGCATTTTTCACAAGGTTAAAGATCGACCATAAATGTGATAAACGGCAGAGGATCATTGAAAAATGAATGGATTTAAACACTACATGTATGCACGAAAAAAAGTATCGCTGCGGTTCTGCTGACAGGCTGTATTGAGCATTGAATGCAAATGATGTAGTAATTGTCTACAGGCTATAGGACCAGCATGAAGAAGAATGAAATGTAGTTGCCAATTTATAACCTTGGTTGAAAAGCATAGCATTGTTATTCGGAGAAGTGAGGTAAGCCATCCTTCTCTTATTCATTTAAAATGATTCTTACTCAACTGATCTCGACTCATGGGCTGGTTCCAATTAGACGGATAATAACTTCCATCCCCTATCTTTTTCTTACCACATTTCTTGCATTTAATCCCTTCTTTGGAGATTTGATTCAGCATCACTGTTGTCGGTTGAATCAAATCAATGACATAGTTCGTTGGTTCAGGAAAAGCAGAAGA
The DNA here is from genome assembly GCF_013420015.1 of Acinetobacter sp. YH12039. Taxonomy (NCBI): domain Bacteria; kingdom Pseudomonadati; phylum Pseudomonadota; class Gammaproteobacteria; order Moraxellales; family Moraxellaceae; genus Acinetobacter; species Acinetobacter sp. YH12039. Next base: position 5,555 of record NZ_VOZA01000083.1, read on the forward strand.
GGCTGCTTTATTGCAAAAGAGAACATTCGGATCAAATGGATTGGATTGCACAAAAGCCATGATACAGCCACAGAGTAATTCACCTGCATGTAATCTGTAACATCCATTCAGGTCATCAGACGAAGATTAATCTGAAATTTAAGCACTAAACACCATAAATCTATGTATGGGCAGACTTTTTTGAGACATATGTTGATAAACATGCGGCAAGTTACATTGCTTAAAAGTCTATCTAAGTTAACGATCTATTCAATTCTGGATAAGTAATCTGAATATTACGATCCTAAATTACCCGAAGAGTATTAAGATTTCTAAGAATCGTGATTGTTGGTTTATTTGGGAAATTAATCAGTGGATTGAAGCAAAGATGATGGCTCATTAAGGATTGTGGGCTTCGACTACTTAAATTTTAGGTATTTTGAATAAAGCATATTTCAAAAATCTGAATTAATGGATTTAAATTACCATAAAAACCTTCAATATTTGCTTGAATCCATTGTTGTTGAGAGTCAATGCGAGACCAATCAATACCATAACCACAATGAGCAATCAGATGCTCAAAGAAAATCCGTTGTGTACGTCCATTACCTTCACGGAATGGGTGTATGACATTAAGCTCACAATACAAGTCGGCAAGTTGAGGGATTAGTTTTTGTGGTGCTAAGCCTTGAAAGTATTTTTTTTCTTGAAGTGGCCTAAGTAATTTATTGGTTTCAATTTCAATACGGGAAAAATTACAAAAACGGGCTCTGTACACGACAAAAATAGATAACTCATTGAAATAATGTCACAATAATTGTTTTCTAACGACGAATACTATGACACATCTCAATGAGTTATATCTTATCTTAAACAAATCTCTAAAATGGAACAA
>NZ_VOZA01000084.1:0-6381 GCF_013420015.1 Acinetobacter sp. YH12039
TCATATTAAGCTTTACGAGGGCGTTGTATCGTCTGACGAGACGTGTATCAAGATGGGAGATATTAAATTGAAGAGCATGCTCTTCAATTTAACCCAAAACTTGGGATTTGTGTAGATACCTATGCCTAAAAGGAGAGGGAATTCATTAAATGGTATGCCCTATAGCTTCGCCCATCACCACAGTCGAGTTGGCTTTAAAGGTCGCATCCCATTGCATTTTGTTTTCTTCAAACAACACAACCGCTGTTGAACCTAAATAGAAACGGCCCAATTCTGCACCTTTTTCTAAGAATAAATCGTGTTGATTCAGTTCCAAACGCCCTGTCGGTTTAACTTTACCTGTAGCCACGGTTTCAATACCTGCCACGATCATTGCACCTACCAGTACGACCGCCATACGACCAACTTCTGTATCAAATAAGCAGACCATGCGTTCATTACGAGCGAATAAACCCGGAATATTTTCAGCAGTGGTCTGGTTTACTGAGAACAATTCACCCGGTACATACAGGGTTTCTGTCAATGTTCCTGCAAATGGCATATGTACACGGTGGTAGTCTTTTGGTGACAAATAAACCGTAGCAAACTGCCCATTTTTAAACGGCTCTGCCAATTGTGGATCGGCAATCAGGTTTTCAACGGTGAACTTCTGCCCTTTGGCCTGAAATACGTCACCATTTTCAATTTTACCTAGTTGTGAAATCGCACCATCTGCGGGTGAAACAACACTGTTGGCATTTGCATCAACTACACGTACGCCTTCTTTTAAAGAACGAGTGAAAAATTCATTGAATGATTTAAATTTCAGGGCATTACTTTGCTCAGCAATCGACATGTCGATGCCATACTGTGCTTTAAATGCGGTAATCACAGCATTTTTCACCACAGGGTTTTCACTCGCAGCCAATTTACCCACGATACGTGATAATTTGTGCTGCGGAACAACACGCTGAGCTTGAATAAAAATTTGTTTTTTTAACTGAGATGTAAGGCTCAAGACGGCAACTCTCCGGTGATCACAGGACTATCGAGTCGGTTGCCCCACTCGCTCCACGCACCATCATAAGCTCGAATATTCCAACCGAGTAAACGTCCCAGTATATAAGCTAGGCCCGACCGATGATGGGACTGACAATATACCACCACAGGTTCGTTTAAATTGAATCCCAATTGTTCTAAGCGTTGTTGTGTGCGTTCTAAAGGATGCAATTTTAAATGATTTTCCCGGTTAAGGGCAGTACTCCATTCGAAATGTCGTGCCCCCGGAATGTGACCGCCGCGTCGCGCAGCCAAACGTAGGCCTGTATATTCATCTTCGGTACGGCAGTCCCATACTTGGATTTGCTCCTGCTGCACACGAGCCAATAGCTCATCATAATCTGTTTGATACTGAGCACGCGCCTCTGCACTTACTTCAACCAATGGGCTCACGGGTTCAAATTGCTCAATTTCAGACGAGGTCGGTAAGCCTGCCCCAAGCCAAGCATGGATGCCACCATTGAGGAGACTGGTATTTTCAAAACCGAGGCAATGTAAGTTCCAAATCAGTCGACCAGCCCATGCCCCACCTTCATCGTCATACACTACTACATGATGTTCTGGACTGATATTCAGATAGCTGATGAACTGTTCTAAACCGGCTTGGTCAGGTAAAAGCCCCATCGCTTGTTCTTCTTGGCGCACTAACAGTTTCGGCTGCACATGCAGTGCATGTGGAATATGCAATTGGTCATAAACCGAACGACGACTCAAATCGACGATCCGTAGTTTTTCATTACCAAGATGTGGAACCAATTCTTCCGCTTCAATCAGCAGACCAAAATTCAGTGTAGATGCTGTCATCGTTGTTCGTGTTGTATTTTGTGCGATTAAATTCGATCTTAGCATAAGTCATTTTCACTATTATTCTGAATTTTTGCATTCCTTTAGCAATATTTTAGATATAAAAAAGCCGAATCATTGATTCGGCTTTTTTAGTTTTATCTAATGCTGTGTTTAAGCGCTAACTTCAGAGATGTCAAACACCTGACGTAGATACGCTAAGAAAGTATCATTATCTGTCATGGTTTTACCCGGACTATCTGAAATTTTTGCCACAGATTGACCATTACATTCAACCAGTTTCAGTACGATATTCAGCGCAGTTTGTCCCATATCATTGGTCAAGTTGGTGCCAATACCAAAACTCACTTGGAAACGGTCTTTGAAGTAATTATGCAAATCCCACGCTTTTTCGATATTTAGACCATCACTAAAGGTCAGCATTTTACTTTTGCTATCGACTTTAAGCTTTTTGTAATGTGCATAGGCTTTATCGCCCCATTCATACGGGTCGCCACTGTCATGACGTAAACCGTCGAATAGTTTGGCAAAGTACAAATCGAAGTCACGTAGGAACGCATCCATACCGACAACGTCTGTTAAGGCTATTCCTAAGTCACCGCGGTATTCCTGCACCCATGTTTCTAGCGCAGACTTCTGGAAGTTACGTAGACGAACATCAAGCGCTTGGAATGCTTGTAGGAACTCATGCGCCATCGTACCAATTGGAGTAATGTTCAAGTCTTTGGCAATCAGAACATTACTTGTACCGCGGAAAATATACGGTGAAGCCTGATTTAATTCTTCAATTACATGCTTTTGCCATGCATAACTATAACGACGACGCGTGCCAAAATCAGAGACCAAGAATGGTGGATCATTTGGATTTTGCCGTGCTTCATACTGCTTCAGCAAGGCAATCTTATGTTGCAAACGGCGCTCACCTTCGGCTAAAACTTCGGGTGTACGAATACGTTGGAAATATAATTCATTGACGATGGCTAAAACAAAGATTTCAAACATCATCGCTTGAACCATTGGGCCTTCTACCCAAATATCCAGTCGACCTTCATCATCAATACCCGCTTTAATAAAACGGCGTTTAAGCTGAAATAATTCAAGATAATCAACAAAATCGCTTTTAATAAAACGTAAACTGCGTAAATACTGCAATTCATCATCTTTAAACTTCAACTGACAAAGCATGTCGAGCTGCATGTTTAAATCATCCAAAATTTCAACCAGTGGATAGGCTGTATCATCCAAGTTACGGCAACGAAAGTGATACACACTATGGGTTTGCGGAAATTTGTGTAACACCACCTGAAGCATGGTGAATTTATACAGATCTGTGTCTAATAAGGATTGGATGATTGGAGACATAAAGACTTTCAGTTTTTATCAACTCTTTGCATTAAAGCATACTTTATTGATAAAAAGCCGATTGATTTAGTGGAATAACTTATAAATCACCGCGATTCATCGACTTTTTTCAATTTTTTTGCTGAAGCTGAGCGCGATCAAGCTCACTATTTTTTGAGTAACTGTCGATATTTTTCTTCTTGACCAAATTCACGCGCAAACTGTTCTGCAGTCTTTTGCCCCATTTTTTTGGCATTTGCATCGCAATCCACTTGGCGTAATTGCTTTGCAATCGCCCATTCTAATTTAAACATGGCACCCATCAATGCAGTGTTGCCTTTATTGTCACGTGCGCAGCGGTCTGCACCTTGTTCTAGCAAACGAGTCACAATATTTTGATGACCATAATAGGTCGCCATCATCAGTGGTGTAAAACCCGAAGCATTGCGCACATCGACCGGAAAACCGTGCTTAAGAAATTCATTGATGACTTCTTCATTGCCAGTTTTGGCTGCAGCAAAGAAAATTGCGATCAATTCCTGTTGTGAGGTCATCTGATCGCTTGCAGTTGCTTTAGCGGGGGAGATATCTTCCGCGATTGCCACGTTTGCGAATGCGGAACCAAACGCAAGAAGACTGGCTAAAGTCAAATGCTGCATAACTTTCATGATGAACTCCAACAGAAAACAAATGTAGAATTGAATTAGAAATGATTCATTTCATAAAAATGAATATTTAAGGAGTGCCTATGAAACTCCCCCTAGGGTGCAGGAAAGGTATGGAGCTTCATAGGACTTTTTTGAGGTAACGTTCTAGACCCTAGTTACCAATCCTTCAGACTGATCGAAATTAGTCTTTCAGTTGTGCTGCTTTAGCTTTTACAGTTGCAAGGTTACCGTTTACTGCTTTAGTCATACGCGTACCGTAGTCTGCATCTGCTTTGTAGAAGTAAGACAACATGATGTGTTTCGTTTCCGAATCTTTTACGTTGCCAAGGTCAGCAGCCAAGTTCATGATTAAGTTTTCTTTCTCTTTCGCAGAGTATGAACGATAAAGCTCACCCGCCTGCTTGAAGTTTTGCTCTTTCACGCCTTTTTGCTGAACTGTGCCAGAAAGCGGTGTTTCAACCGCACGCGCTTTCGCAGTCGCTGGTTTTGGCTCAATACGGCTTGGCTCGTAGTTCACATTTGATGAAGTGCCGCCAACATTCATGTAACCATCTTGGTTGTTGTTGTTTACAGCAACTAATGGACGGTTGACTGGAATTTGTTGGTGGTTCGCACCTAAACGGTACATTTGTGTATCTGAGTAAGAAAAGATACGGCCTTGCAGCAGACGGTCTTCTGATGGCTCGATACCTGGGACTAAGTTACCTGGAGCCAATGCCACTTGTTCAGTTTCATTGAAGAAGTTTTTCGGCATACGATTCAGCGTTAAAGTCCCCACTTTGGTTTCTTTCACTAGATCTGTAGGCCAAATTTTTGTTGGATCAAGCGGGTCAAAATCAAAGCTGTTTAAATCTTTAGGATCTAACACTTGGATATAAAGATCCCATTTCGGGAATTTACCAGCGTTGATGTTGTTATAAAGATCGTTAGTCAAGTGGTTGAAATCTTTACCTTGTTGCTCAGCAGCTTCTTTAACGTTCAGACCTTTCACGCCTTGTTTAGAGCGGAAGTTGAATTTAACGTATTTGTATTCGCCTTTGTCGTTATAAAGCTTGTATGCATGTACACCAAAGCCGTCTTGTTCGCGGTAGCTGGTAGGCACACCTTGGTTACCATACACATAAGTCAACATATTGGTTGCCCATGGCTGGCTAGACAAGAAGTCAAATACGCGGTTTGCGTCTTGAACGTTGTCAATTGGGCTTGGCTTCATTGCGTGAATGAAGTCAGGGAATTTAATTGCATCACGAATGAAGAAGACTGGAGTTTGGTTACCCACTAAATCCCAGTTGCCTTCTTGCGTATAGAACTTGATCGCGAAACCGTGCGGGTCACGTAGAGTTTCTGGAGAATGTTTACCGTGAATTACAGTCGAGAAACGTAAGAATACCGGTGTTTTAGTCCCCGCTTTGAAAAGCGAAGCAACGGTTAAATCTGATAAGTCCTTAGTTGCAACGAACTCACCATAAGCACCTGTACCACGCGCATGTACTACACGCTCAGGAATACGCTCACGGCCAAAGCGTTGTAATTTTTGGATGAGTTGAACATCTTGTAGTAATACAGAACCGTTAGGACCCGCAGTAATCGAGTTTTGGTTATCGCCTACTGGTGCACCATTGTCTTTGGTTAATGGCGCTGCTTGAGTCGCCGCTGTTGCTGTTGCTAACATCGCAACCAATAAAGAACGCTTAAACATCGTCTTAATCTCTCTGTTAAATACCTTTCCTGCCCCGCAAAGATACTGGCATTCAATAAATAGATAAAACAGATTATTTTTATAAATTCAATCGTATTGTTGGATTTATAAAAAATATACATTTCATTTTCAAATATTTGAGCCCAAAATTTTCTAAACATCGCCTCGAAAGAATGCTGTCTTTGCTACAATCCCTGCCCTATGTTCAATTTTCTATTCGGAAGAAGTTATGCGGGCCTTGTTACAACGTGTTTTAGAAGCCAAAGTGGTGGTCGATGGTGAGATCACGGGTGAAATTAATCACGGTATTTTGGTGTTTTTAGGCCTTGGCAAAGCGGATGATTTAGAAAAAGGCAAAAAGCTGATCGATAAGATCTTGAAATACCGCTTTTTTGATGATGAACAAGGCAAGATGGGCTGGAATGTCAGTCAAGCCGGCGGCGGTATCCTCTTGGTGTCTCAATTTACCCTGATGGCGCAAACGCAAAAAGGCCTGCGCCCCGATTTTGGCCCTGCCATGCCGCCAAACGATGCCAAAGCACTGTATGAACAGCTGGTCGATTACACCAAGAGTCAATATGACCATGTACAAACAGGCATCTTTGCCGCCGACATGAAAGTGCATTTGGTTAATGACGGTCCAGTGACCTTTAATTTAGAAGTTGAATAACCACTGAAGCATTAAAAAAAGCCCCTAATAAGGGTAATGCCAGTCAGTTAAGCAAATTTTAGTAAAATGTAGTAAAAATGAGTGTATGTAAATACGCTCATTTTTTTATGTCTTTATCTGAACATTTAGAATCCACTCTTGAACATTCTCTCCCATCACTC
>NZ_VOZA01000085.1:0-6260 GCF_013420015.1 Acinetobacter sp. YH12039
TTTCATGTACTTATATTAACAATCAAAACTCAAGGAAAATAGTCCTTAGTTAAATCAAACGACACTTCATGTCGTGTCGCTTATATCTCTGACCTGAAGGACAGAGTTTTACGCTCCATTTGATAAATATTTTTTTAATACCTATTCACATATCATGACAAGCATGCTAATTTTCATCTTAAGTGTGATCTGTTTAAAACAATTAAATCATTCATCGCAGCGCACGAATGACTACTGTTAATATTTTTTATTAATCAAGTGGTTATACTTAGCAACAAGGAGTTTAACAATGATGATACAAGCTCTGAAAAAAATTTATGCACTGTTGTCACAACAGATGAATCCAAAGTTGCAAGGAATGCATCTTTCGGTTCCAGAAGCCGAGGGTGATTACGCCCAAGGGACTTATTTTGAAATTCTTGCGGCTCAACACCATCAAGACTTTCTCAGTCACCATACTATGGATTCAGCAGACCAATCCCCTACCGACTATCGTAATGCAATGTGGAATTTTTTAAGTGCCGCATTAAAAGGTCATAAAGATGCCCAATATCGCTTAGGTCTCGGTTATTTACGTGGAGAACTCGGCTTAGACCGTAATTATGAACTTGCAGAGCTTTGGCTCAGTAAAGCTGCTGCACAAGGCCATGAACATGCAGACTACGTCTTACATCATGCCTATGAAGACATAGTTGTATAGTCATTGCATCTCAAGCAATAAAAAACCAGCCCGCAGGCTGGTTTTTTATTTTAAAACTGGAACTTAGTTACCAATTTTGCGGTATTTCTGACGCTTTGCAACAAGGTCATCACCATCACGTTTACGGCGGTATTCTTCAAATTCATGGTAGTTACCCGTGAAGAATTCAGGGGTTTCACCTTCAAATGACAAGATGTGCGTTGCAATACGGTCGAGGAACCAACGGTCATGCGAGATCACCATTACAGTCCCTGGGAATACCAGAATGGCATCTTCAAGCGCACGTAAAGTTTCGATATCCAAGTCGTTTGATGGTTCATCGAGTAAGATAACGTTTGCGCCCATTTGCAGGATTTTCGCAAGTTGTAAACGGTTACGTTCACCACCTGACAATTGACCTACACGTTTTTGCTGATCTTGACCTTTGAAGTTAAAGCGACCGATATACGCACGAGATGCGATTTCGTATTCACCAATTTTCAAGATATCTAAACCGCCAGAAACTTCTTCCCAAACAGTTTTGTTGTCATCTAAGGTGTCACGAATCTGACCAACATAAGCCACTTTAACAGACTCACCCAGTGTAACTGTACCTGTATCTGGTTGTTGTTCGCCTGTCATCATACGGAATAATGTGGTTTTACCCGCACCGTTTTCGCCCACAATACCTACAATTGCAGCAGGTGGTACAACGAACGATAAATCTTTATAAAGTGTACGGTCACCAAAGGATTTACTAATACCTTCAACTTCTACAACCTTGTTACCTAAACGTGGACCAGGTGGAATGTAGATTTCAGACGTTTCGTTACGCTGTTGGAATTCGCGTGAGTTAAGCTCTTCAAAACGCTCCATACGCGCTTTGTTTTTCTTTTGCTGACCTTTGGCATTTGAACGAACCCATTCAAGTTCTTTTTTCAATGCTTTAGCAAAAGATTCTTCTTGCTTCTGTTCTTGCTCTAAACGAGCATTTTTCTGCTCTAACCAAGAAGAGTAGTTGCCTTGGTATGGAATACCCATGCCGCGGTCAAGCTCAAGAATCCACTCTGCCACGTTATCCAAGAAGTAACGGTCATGGGTAATCGCAACGATCGTACCTGGGAAATCTTTCAAGAAACGTTCTAACCAAGATACTGATGAAGCATCCAAATGGTTCGTCGGTTCATCTAGAAGTAGCATGTCTGGTTTAGACAATAACAAACGGCAAAGTGCAACACGACGGCGCTCACCACCAGACAACTTAGATACATCTGCATCCCAAGCTGGAAGATTCAACGCTGCAGCAGCCTGATCCATTTGGTTGACAATGTTATGTGCATCCCATGAATGGATAATCGCTTCTAACTTCTCTTGTTCTTTTGCAAGTGCATCAAAGTCAGCATCTTCTGCTGCATATTCTGCAAACACTTCATCAAGACGCGCCAAAGCATCCAACGGTTCACGTAAACCGTCTTCAACGTTACCACGAACGTCTTTGCTTTCATCCAATGGCGGCTCTTGTTCAAGGTAACCAATTTTGATACCCGGTTGAGCACGTGCTTCACCTGAGAAATCTTTATCTACGCCCGCCATAATACGAAGCAAGGTAGATTTACCTGCACCGTTTAGACCAAGCACACCAATTTTTGCGCCTGGGAAAAATGATAAAGAGATGTCTTTCAGGATTTCGCGCTTAGGCGGAACCATCTTCGACACACGGTTCATCGTGTAAATATATTGGGCCACTTAGGACTCCTCAATAGTCAAAACATATACGGAACAACACAAAGTTGCCCCTGCTCAATTGAGCGAAAAAATAATCGGCTATTATACGCATAAAGTCGTGAAAAAATAAGGTTTCGCACACGCCTTCAATGCATTGTTACAAGTTTAATGGCGAACAAAATTTAAACATGCGTTTTTAAGCATGATTTCGCTCATCTTTAGCTGAAAATTTTTCAACAATATGAATAATTATGATATTAATTTTAGAAATAAAGCACTTTTATTCATATATAAAAATGATAGACTGTTTAAAAACTAGCTCACTTAGATGAAGTAATCATGACATATAAAGACGAAACTTTAGCAATTCACGCGGGGTATACACCGGAGCCAACCACCAAAGCGGTTGCGGTGCCAATTTATCAAACCACTTCATATTCCTTCGATAACACACAGCATGGTGCTGATTTATTTGACTTAAAAGTTCAGGGTAATATTTATACCCGCATCATGAATCCAACCACAGCGGTACTTGAACAGCGTGTTGCAGCACTCGAAGGCGGTATTGGCGCTTTGGCCTTAGCCTCTGGTATGGCTGCCATTACATATGCGATTCAAACTATTGCTGAAGCAGGCGACAATATCGCTTCAGTTTCGACCCTATATGGCGGCACATATAATCTGTTTGCCCACACCCTGCCGAAACAAGGCATTGAAGTTCGCTTCTTTGATTATCAAAACCCTGAAGCGCTGCGTAGCCTCATCGATGACAAAACCAAGTTGGTCTTTGTCGAATCTATTGGTAACCCATTGGGCAATATTATTGACCTCGAAGCAATTTCGAAAATTGCGCACGAATATGGCATACCTGTGGTGGTCGACAATACCGTTGCTACTCCTGTCCTGCAAAAATCATTTGAATTTGGTGCCGACATTGTGGTGCATTCATTGACCAAATATATTGGTGGTCATGGTAATTCGATCGGCGGCATCATCGTCGATAGCGGCAAGTTCCCTTGGGGCAAATATCCTGAACGCTTTAAATCACTGAATACCGCTGATCCAAGCTACCACGGGGTGAATTATGTCGAAGCCTTAGGTGAAGCAGCCTACATTGCTCGTGCGCGCGTGGTACCACTGCGTAATACGGGCGCTGCGATCAGCCCGAACAATGTGTTTTTGATCTTACAAGGTTTGGAAACCTTAAGCCTGCGCATGGAACGTCATACAGAAAATGCGCAAAAAGTGGCTGAATATTTACAAGCGCATCCAAAAGTAAAATGGGTTAACTACGCTGGCCTAAAAGACCACCCACAACATGCTTTGGCGCAAAAATATGTCAAAGGCAAACCATCTGCGATTCTTTCATTCGGCGTTCAAGATGGCCTTGCAGGTGGCACACGTTTCATCGATGCCTTGCAGTTGTTTACTCGCCTTGTGAATATTGGTGATGCCAAAAGTTTAGCCTGCCATCCTGCGACCACGACACATCGTCAACTCAATGAAGATGAACTCAAAGCAGCGGGGGTCAGCATTGATATGGTTCGTTTATCGATTGGGATCGAACATGCGGATGACTTGATTGCAGACTTAGAGCAAGCCTTAGCTGCTGTTTAAACCATAATTGCACAATCCACAGGTCTTATTTTTAAGGCCTGTTTTTATTTCCATTTCATTTAAATAACCACTCCCACATAATCCGCCTTCCAACTTTAGGCATCTATGGCCCTGCTTCTATATTTATTTACAATTTTATTTATCTTGAAAATCGACTTTTTTAGGTTACAACGATGTTGATAAAAGCACTTCTCTTTCACATATTTATGTGTTAAAAATTGAGTAAATAGGGATTTTAATTTAGAGTAAAAACTCTAAATATTATTTTATTATCAATTACTTATCATATGGCTTTTTTTGAATAAAACGCTATCATACCGCTGACTTAAAACAGCCCTGCACATAGCGTTGTCGGGCCGATAAATGAATACAATAAAACTGATTTAACAGGGAACCTCATCGTGAATTCAAGACTTGAGAAACGTTTCGTTGACCGTGTCAACGGTAAGACCATTTTAATCACCGGTGCATCAAGTGGTATCGGTTTAACCACAGCGCATCGCCTTGCCAACGCAGGCGCACATGTTCTACTGGTTGCACGTACCAAAGAAACTCTTGATGCCGTAAAAGCTGAAATTGAAGCCACTGGCGGTAAAGCCGATGTTTTCCCATGTGACCTCAATGATATGGACTCCATTGATGCTGTGGCACAACAAATCCTCGCTTCCGTCGATCATATTGATATCTTAATTAATAACGCTGGCCGTTCTATTCGTCGTGCCGTACATGAATCAACCGATCGTTTCCATGATTTTGAACGTACTATGCAGTTGAACTATTTTGGCGCGGTACGTTTGGTGATGAATTTACTGCCGAAAATGATGATTCGTCGTGAAGGTCATATCATCAACATCAGTTCGATTGGTGTATTGGCCAATGCAACACGCTTCTCTGCCTATGTTGCGTCTAAAGCCGCATTAGATGCTTTTAGCCGTTGCCTGAGCGCTGAAGTTCACTCGCATAATATTGCCATCACGTCGGTCTACATGCCATTGGTGCGCACGCCAATGATCGCTCCAACCAAAATTTATAAATACGTTCCAACGCTTTCTCCAGAACAAGCGACTGACCTGATTGCCTATGCCATCGTGAAACGTCCAAAGAAAGTGGCGACCAATTTGGGCCGTCTGGCTTCTATTACCTACTCAATTGCTCCAGACATTAACAACAAACTCATGTCGATTGGTTATAACTTGTTCCCAAGCTCTTCAGCGTCTATTGGTAAGCAAGAAAAACTCAATTGGGTACAAAAGGCATATGCTCGCCTATTCCCAGGTGAACACTGGTAAGACTTGACTCACCCCTAAAAAAGCCCTTTTGAGGGCTTTTTTATTGGGTTTTATGCAGCATCTTTGATACATTGGGCTGAGATAAAATCAACTTTTAAAACAATGAAAACTCAAAATATTGCCATCATCGGTGCAGGTACGGCAGGATTAGCTGCTGCAGCAATGCTTGCTGCTCAAGGCCATCAGATCTGCTTATATGAAAAAGTCTCACAACTTGAACCTGTGGGCGCAGGATTATTATTACAACCTGCCGGACTGGCAGTTTTCGAACATTTAGGCATTTTGGAACAAGCCTTAAGCCTTGGCGCTGTGGTAACCGGTCTTGAAGGTCAACTGGCTGGCGGCGACTTGCTGATAAACAGTCAATATCGACAAGCCGATGAACGTTCATATGGACTCGGCATTCACCGTGCCACACTCTGTCATGTCCTTGCATCCAAAGTCCGAGAATATCCTCAACACGTTGAGTGGTGTATGGCGCATGAGGTACATGAACTTCAAGAGTCCAGTGACGGTATAAACGTGATTGGACAATCCGCAGATCAATCCTTTCAACGTCAATTTGATCTCGTGTTGATCGCCAATGGCGCACGCAGCCATTTACGCCCTAAAGCATGGGAAAAGCTCAACCAAGCCTACCCTTGGGGTGCAAAGTGGATCATCGTGCCTGAATGCGAAGTGCTGAATCCGCAGATCTTGCATCAGTTCTATGACCGCTCCAACATCATGATGGGTGTAATGCCTACGGGAGCAATTCCAACGCAGCCTGAACAGCGCCTTTCGAGCATTTTCTGGAGTCTACCTACAGCAGATTTAGAAGGATTCTTGACATACTCCCACCACCAAGCTAAGAGCTATGGTGGGGGAATCTTTGCGACCCATGCAATCTTAGAGATTGCACCTTTCGATACCGCACTGCGCTGACAGTATGGCGGTACAGGAACTCTTTA
>NZ_VOZA01000086.1:0-5985 GCF_013420015.1 Acinetobacter sp. YH12039
AGTTGTATGAGGGATAAGGGCAAATTGTAGGTTTTATCTCAGGTTCAAATTTAAGATTTTAGCAGCACTCCAAACTCTACAATTTGCGTATAGTGGTAGCTAATCACTATATCAATCAAGATACAAGAAGCACTGCTTCGCAAGGGAATGCACCATGACACCCATTGGATACCCCTGACGAGCCATTGCATAATTAAATGCATCACACGCCAATTGACGGTCTATTAGATGGCTGGTTTGCCAACCCACAATACGACGACTAAATAAATCTAGTATCACGCATAAGTACAACCAACCTTCTTTGGTGTGAATATACGTTATGTCGGTCGTCCAAATTCTATTTGGCCGAGTGACTGTAAACTGGCGATCTAACAAATTCGATGCCGTCGGCAAACGATGATTTGAATCAGTTGTATGCTTATATTTGCGGGAAATCTTGCTGCGTAAACTAAGCTTTTTTAGTATCCTTCCAACTGTACGTTCACTCATGCAGTAACCTAAATCATGCATGTCATGAACTAATGAAGGTGCTCCTAAGCGAGCATGGTGTTGCCAATATACAGCTTTTAAATCAGTATATTTTTGAGTAGCGTAAATCTGTCGCTTCCGCCAAGCATAGTATCCCGAAGTGCTAACACCTAGGCATTTACAGGCAGAAGAAACCTTAATTTCTGTCACAGCTAGACCTTGAATTACCGTGTACTTTTCTTGGCATGATCTGTTAGGAAGTACACATGCGCCTTTTTTAAAATGTCATTGGCTTCCCTGAGTTGTTTGACCTCTTTCTCTAAATCTAGAATGCGCTGTTGTTCTGGTGAGAGTTGACGTTTACTTGAACCTGTTGGGTTAGCTTCACGAATCCATTTATCTAATGTTGAATAACCCACACCTAATTTCTGGGCGATTGCAGCTACAGACTCGTGTGAGTTTGAAAGCGCATAATCAATTGCTTGCTGTTTAAATTCTGGACTAAAGCGTTTAGCCATTTTTACATCTCCAAAGTTAACGTTACGTTATCTTTAGAGGGACTATGTGTCCATTATTTTGGCTAGGATCACATGTCTGTTTTACAATTAATGCAAGCATAATCAGTGTAAAACATTTTGCATGTGACTTGTTCCACTTTAGATATTTGTTTAAGATGAGATGTAACTCATTGAAATGTGTCATCATATTCGTCGTCAGAAAACAAGTATTATGCCATTATTTCAATGAGTTATCTTTTTTGTCGTGTACAAAGAACTAATATAATAATTTTAAATTTCTAGTGGCTTAACTCGCCCTTAAAAGAGCGAGAATGCACACTATATTTGTTCAAAATTTCAAAGCCATTCTTTGCTGTCATCGGCAACAGGTGTGCCATGCATCACATGCTGAATCATGGCATAGGCGATACTGCCCTTGAACGGAATCTCGGGTAACTGATCAAACTTAAAAAACTGCGCATCGCTGAGTTCATTTTCCTGAATCTGAATCTCGCCTGCATGATATTCTGCCCTGAAGGCCATCATCAAATTGCTGGGAAACGGCCACGGCTGACTGGCTAGATATTGAATATTTTTGATTTGTAGTCCCACTTCTTCCATCGTCTCACGGCGTACCGCCTCCTCCAGGGTTTCGCCCACTTCGACAAATCCGGCAATCAGGCTGTACATCTGGGTTTTGTTACGAGCATTTTTTGCCAGCAGAATTTCATCTGTACCTCGGGTAATGATAGTGATCACACAAGGATTCACACGCGGATACTGGTTATAACCACAGGATGGGCAGACCATAGCATAGTGACTGACGTGCTGCTGGGTCGGGTGGCCACATTTACTGCAAAAGCGGTGATTACGGCGCCACTCTAGCAACTGCACAGCGCGACTGGCTTGTTCAAACTGTGGCCTGCTCCAGACCTGCACCAATTGCCGGATCGGGACTAGTTGATAGCCTTCAGGTACTAATTCATTTTCTTTTAGATCCCGTGCAATAACCTGGCCATTTTCCGACAGATCCAAGTCGTGCTGCAGTCTTGCTACCAGCGGCAACTGAAAATGCTCATCCACCATTAATTGCTGCTGTCTAAAAATATACGCTTTTGAATGCATGCTCATGACATCCACTGATTAAAAAAAATCCCATACATTGGGGTGTATGGGACAAAACTAAGGAAGCTTACATAGAGTAACTTCTCTTTAGATACTAAGCGCACGCTGCCTGAATTACAACCATAATAATTTGTATCTTTTTGATTAAAATCACATAATTTTCACAACATTTATGTATTCAGGAATAATGCGAAGCGAGTTTCATTAACTGGCTCTAACATTATAGAGATGGACACTCTGTTATTGTAGCAATCATGATTCCTTTGCAATGTCACCAGATCATCTGGTCGGGCTGAATTAACTGAACATGCGGACTGATCTGTATTTTCACAAAAAATTGAACTGGCTGGCTATAGACTAGGCTATCTTTGATCGGGTCTGGAAAGGCTATGCGTTTCGGTTTAATTCTGGGTGACCAACTTCATCATCAGCTTGCTACGCTTAAAGCGCTAGACCGTACCCGGGATGTGATCCTGATGGCCGAAGTGGTTGAGGAAGCGACTTATGTCGCCCATCATCCGCAGAAAATTGCCCTGATTTTTAGCGCGATGCGGCATTTTGCCAAAGAGCTCAAAGCGAAAGGCTGGCGTGTACGTTACCATGCCTTTCAGTCCAGCAGTCCGATTCGTAGCCTGCTGGATTTCGTACAGGCACAGCAACTGCTCTTCCCCGTCACAGAATTGGTAATGACCCGATGCGGGGAATACCGCCTGCAGCAGCAGATTGAACAGCACTGGAGCCAGCAGCTGCAACTGCCGGTACAATGTCTGGATGACGATCGTTTTTTCTGTAGCCCGGAACAGTTCCGGCACTGGGCCAGCCGTTACCAGACGTTGCGCATGGAATATTTTTACCGGGAAATGCGTAAACAGACCGGTTATTTGATGCAGAGACAGCAGCCACTTGGACAACAGTGGAACTATGACAGCGCCAATCGCAAGGCATGGTCAGGCACTCCACCATTGCCTCCAACACTTCATTTTGAACGCGATCAGATTGATCTGGATGTAATGCAACTGGTTGAGCGCGAGTTTCCACTTCACGCTGGCAGCCTTGACAACTTCCGCTGGGCCACCACACGTAGCAATGCTCTGCTTGCACTGGAGCATTTCATTACCCACAGTTTGCCGCATTTTGGAGATTATCAGGATGCCATGGTTCAGGGTGCAGACATGCTGTTTCACAGCCTGCTCTCGCCTTATCTAAATTGTGGTCTGTTACTGCCCAAAGAAGTTTGTGATGCGGCAGAAGCTGCCTACCATGAAGGTCATGCACCACTGAATGCAGTGGAAGGTTTTATCAGGCAGATCCTCGGCTGGCGCGAATATGTCCGCGGAGTTTACTGGCTGTACATGCCTGAGTATGCCAGCCGCAATGCGCTGCAGTACTCAACCCCTTTGCCACAATTTTACTGGACTGGCCGCACTCAGATGAAGTGCATGGCTGAGTGTTTCCGTAATACTTTTCAGCATGCGTATGCACATCATATTCAGCGTTTGATGGTGACTGGAAATTTTGCCTTATTAACTGGTATAGATCCGAAGCAGATCAGTGAGTGGTATCTAGCAGTATATGCCGACGCCTATGAATGGGTAGAACTACCGAACACCTTGGGCATGGTGATGCATGCCGATGGCGGCTTGATGGCCAGCAAACCCTATGGGGCTTCGGGCAATTATATCCATAAGATGTCGGATTACTGCAAGCACTGTAGCTACAATGTCAAAACCCGTACCGAACCGGACAGCTGTCCTTTCAACAGCCTGTACTGGTATTTCATGATCCGGCATGAAGCGACATTCCGTACTCATCCACGTATGGGCATGATCTATCGTCAGCTGGACAAACTGAAAGATCGGCAGAAGATTATCATCCATGCCCAGCAGCTTCTTAGCCGGATTGATGAGTTATAAACCATGAAAAAACAGCATCTTCCTGAAAAAATCTGCATCCACTGCTTGCGTCCTTTTACTTGGCGCAAAAAATGGCAACGCTGCTGGGAGGAAGTCAGATACTGTTCTGAACGATGTAAACGTGAGTCCAGACAGCGGTCAAAATCAAACGCTTAGAAACGCTTGTATTGCCGTGAACAATAGGCCCGTATCACGTCGGGTGAACGCAGTTGCAGATGTTTGGTTTTTCGGCCGGTGACGCGTTCACGCCACATTTTAAAACTCGATGCTTTCATATTTTGCCGCATCAAGCGGATCACCGCCGCTTCATTTAAACCATACTCACATAAAATAGCTTCAAAAGGAGTTCGATCTTCCCAAGCCATTTCTATAATTCTGGAAACGTCTTCTTCAGAAAATTGATTCATACTATTCTCGTTTTTAATCATCATGAAGCGTCAATAAGCTTTATCGACTTTAATTTGACTAAAAGAATAACAGTACAATCATGAATTTTTTGTGATTTTTCTGTAGTTTAGGGACTCAGCACGACTAAAAGGGCTAGTTAAACTAGCCCTGTTAAGTCTTAGTTACCTCTATAAGTCGAATATCCATAAGGACTTAAAAGGGCTTTGTTGCACAAAGATTTGAAATGCAAAGCGCCCCTAATTGAGCCAAATTTAAGGCGTAACTTGGGTAAGTGGCCGACCTAATTCCGTAAATCTGTTGAGGACTACTACACGTGTATGAATCTCATTCACTTGGCTATCAAAACTCCTTGCACTGAGTTTATCGCCTAATAATTTAATGCAATACATCTTAGTTTCGACCAAACTTCGGCAATGATAGCCGGACCATTTTTTCCATAGTGTCCTGCCTAAACGTGTAACTGTTCGAAGTAATTCATTTCGCTCTAGCGAGCTACTCTTTGTATCTTTCCATGGTTTCGCATTTTTTCTAGGTGGAATTACTGCATACACTTGCCGATCTGCAATGACCTGACGACATTGTTTGGTGTCATAAGCGCCATCAGTATAAACAGAATCGATTTGTTCATCTAAAGGGATTTGAGCAAGTAAATATCTTCCAGTACCTGTGAATCACTGACATTATTGGTTGTGAGCTGAATAGCGCGTATTTGTAGGGTTTTAGCATCGATACCAATATGAAGCTTACGCCATTGGCGACGATATTCAGGTCCATGTTTCTTGCGCTTCCATTCGCCCTCACCTAGAAACTTCATGCCTGTAGAGTCTATGAGTAGATGCAGCCCATCGCTACTTTTTTGGTAGCTGATTACAATATCAATATGCTTTTGTCTTCTACAAAGCGTGGTGTAATCTGGAGCTATCCAATTTAATCCGCAAAGTTTAATCAGACTTTGCACAAAGCCAGTAACCATACGTAAAGACAGACGAAATAAGGATTTAATCATTAAGCAGCATTGGATGGCTGCGTCGGAGTAGGTTTGATTTCGCCCTTGTTTGCCTTTTGATGGCGCATACCATTGCGTAGCAGAATCAAACCAAATGGCAATATTTCTGCGACTCATGAGTGCTCGGTTATATGCGGGCCAATTGGTTGTGCGGTAGATTTTGTATGTAGGCTTCTTCATTTGAAAATTATATCGCTGAAAAAGCCCTCAAGAACAGCTTTGTGCAACAAAGCCATTCAGCTCTGTTTTTTCTCTTTTCGGTTTTCCATATCGGGTCTTTATAAAATTGAATAAGGTTCTGTTTGGAAACGTGAATAGTCTGAGGTTTCAATCTACTTAATAAAACCTGCATAGCCTGTTTGAAAAAATGGTAAAACTATTTGGTTCAAAAAATAATGCTTGGTGTAACTTGTATGCTGTAAGTTCTCTTGTATTTTATTACTCTGTACACGACAAATTTCATAGGATCCTTGTCCTATCAGGCTTTTTCTTTCTTAAAATTGCTAGCACTTTCTTAAATTCTTCTTTTTTTCCAAAACCAATCAAACGTAGAATAGCCATTTGAACA
>NZ_VOZA01000087.1:0-5985 GCF_013420015.1 Acinetobacter sp. YH12039
CCTATTTAAGTGATGTGCTGAAAAGGTTGCCGACACATAAAGTGACTCAGATTGAAGAATTGCTACCACACCGCTGGAAACCTAAATCGAATTAAAAAATAGGCATGGGGTTCAGCGGACGCTTACGGCTTATCTAGGATTCGAGCGACAATATGGAATCGAGTAAAAAAAACAGCTCATCTAAAAATGTTAATCTATTGATTTTATTTGAATATATTAACTTAAAATTAATGTCATAAAAAAACCTGCATTTTATTGCAGGTTTTTTTTAAATTTATAAACTCAATTGTTAATTTTTTCTTCAAATGCTCTTAAACGCTTATAAATAGACATTAATTCGATAATGGTTGTCCATGAGGAAATCAGGTATTGGAAGGAATCACGTACACGCCCAAAGACATTTAAAATTTGCATTAATATACCGAGCGTAATTGTTCCCGCAGCAATACTTGGAAACAAAATAAAATATCCATAAATATTATCCAGTTGCATGTACCAAATACGAACCAGATTGAAATAAGCGTAGTGGAAATACAGTCTAAAATAATTAAAACGAACTTTAGTAAATAATTCTTTTAATGTGAAAGGGTCTGCTCGATCTGCATGATCTTCACCATAAACTAACTCTTTACGATATGCCGCTTCGACTTTTTGATTATTAAACTCCAAACCCGGTAGTTTATAACCCACCAGCATTAAAATAACCGTCCCTAAAACCGCCCAAAGGACTGCCGCCCAAACCAATGCATAGGCGATTTCCCCCACGACAGGTAATTTCTTTACATGTGTTGATAAAGTTAGCAGCACAGGTAGAAATGCAATTAAGGTCATCACCGATTCAACTAAGCTAACCCCAAGTCCTTCTGTGGTTCTCGCAAAACGCATCGTGTCTTCTTGAATACGCTGTGAGGCACCTTCGATGGTTCTCAGTTTTTCCCAATGCGCAGTATAAAAGTCATTCATTGCGGTACGCCAACGAAAAACATAATGACTGACGAAAAACAGGTTCAATACCGCCAGTGTGACATACACCATGGCCACATAGAGAAAAGTCAGTATCTCAGAATATAGCATCGTCACTTCGCCCCCACCACCTGAAAGCATTTTCTGGATCAGGTCATAGAATGGGTTATACCAAGCATTGATCACGACATTACATTCCACACTAAACCAAACATTAAATAGAATAAGTGCGGTTCCCCACACTGACCATCGCTGCCAAGGATTATCTGATTTGATCTTCCAAAAGGCTGCAAAAAGCGCCGTTGCTACAAAAAACCAAACATAGAACCATAAAAATTTGGGACTCCAAAATCGGCTAATACCAATAGGCAGCTCTGCTTGATGATAATTTGCAGGTAAACCAAAAATCGTACCCCAACTATTGCCACCGCTATACCACAAGACAATATTGATCACGAACCATATAAGGAATGATCCAAAAAACCATTTTGGATTTGGAAAAAAAGATTTAAACATTAGTCCTACATTTCCCTGAATCTTTGTTTTTAGTTTGAGTTGCTGATGATAAGTTTTATTTCATTAATTTTCTTGTTCAGATTGAATATTTAACGCTGTTTAATCTGAAATTTAACAATCAAATACAAGACGACACATCATTCTGTTAGCTTAAGCATGAAAACTGAAGTTCACCTTAAATTCATTATTAATCATGCCCTTTTGATGATCTGGTCATTGTTTGTGGAACAAAAGACGCATCTTAGGACATATAATTACAGTTAAAAAGATTGTCATATTTTAAAATTATTTTTGATATCAATAGATTAAAAAACCATAATTTATTTAACCATTATTTAAACTTAAGTTATGGAATTCTCTAAAATATTTTCTGCGATGTAGCTCACGTCATTTACAAAACATGTTTCTTCACCAATAATATGCTAAGTTCAATTAACAACCTATGCTTGGGGAAGTAAAATGGAAAGTGCAATTGTTGAATTACTCAAACCAATTACATTAAATAAAGAAAATTGCAGTCCTTTGGTTTTTGAAACTGGTACCGTTCTAAAAGTGATTATGCAAACGCCAGAAGGCCTTTTGGTAAGTAATGATGACAAATTTAACTTTGTGATTTCATTGAAAGATAAGAATGAAGTTTGGCGCGAAATTTAATTTTCGCCTCACTTTGTGATTTGTTTTTAAATCATATTTATTCTAAGAAATTTAATCATACAATTATTGAATAAACAGGATAAGGTTCTTAAATTCCATAAAAAAAGAATCCTCCTTTTAAGCAAATATTTTTCATAACTTAGCTTAACGTTTAAATCCGTAAATCATATTTTTCTAAAATCGCATTGGTTTTCTGATGCAATCCCTCAAAATAGACTTTACTCACCAGTGCTGAAGGCTTATTTTTGGGCAATGGACGAATTTCATGTGCGTGCGGAAAACGTTCAGTAAAATCAAATCGTTGAACCACTTTTTTAAATTCATCAATCACAAGATTTTCATCTTTACAAAAGACATCATAGGCTTGCTGTTTTTCTGCATCCCAAAACTGCTTAAATGCATCTTGAACACTTTGGCCATTCAGCATTCGTGGTATTTGTTCATCAATAAATTTCTGAATCAAATCCATTTTTTTATACATTTTTCGGTCATTACTGAGTAAAGATTGGAGTTGTTGCTGCTGTTTCGCTCTTTGAATCGAGGACGGTGGCG
The DNA here is from genome assembly GCF_013420015.1 of Acinetobacter sp. YH12039. Classification (NCBI taxonomy): domain Bacteria; kingdom Pseudomonadati; phylum Pseudomonadota; class Gammaproteobacteria; order Moraxellales; family Moraxellaceae; genus Acinetobacter; species Acinetobacter sp. YH12039. Next base: position 2,686 of record NZ_VOZA01000087.1, read on the forward strand.
CAGCAGCAATCATATTTAATAATGTATAAATATAATCCTGATTTACATAATCACTAATAATAAAATCTAAAGCAAAATTCACGTCACGTAGCACTGAATCTTTTTCAACTGCTGTACCTTTATTTATTCTGTCATATAAATCTTTATATTTAGATTTATAGTCTTCAAGTTCTTGCGGCACTATAACTGCGTTATCAACATCAAAGTCTGTATACATTTTCAGTTGTGAATGTAGACGAATCACATCACGAAAAGCTTGAATAAACTGCAACTGCTGACTTTCGAGTTTTAGATCATCTACTGACTGACACTCAGGTGTTATTTTTCTTAATTCACTAACACACTTATTAAATTCTGCTAATTGTTGATCCAACGGTGGCACAATCACTTGCTCAAAATTTTGGTCGTCTGCAAAAGTAGAAAGAGCTTTATCTGTTGCCTGCTTTAAATTTCTAAAACACACGACATTGCCAAAAGCTTTTGTTGGCTTATAAATACGGTTTGTACGCGAAAAAGCCTGAATTAATCCGTGATATTTTAAGTTCTTGTCGACATAAATCGTATTAAGTGGCAATGAGTCAAAACCTGTCAGGAACATATTCACCACCAACAGCAAGTCAATTGGTGGCCCTTTAAGCTCCCCAACTTCTTTAGGTGGTTTAGGTACTTTGAAGTACTTAACTCGATCACCTAGATTTTTATAATATTCATAAAATCCTTCGTCACAGTTATAGCTAGTCAGATGGCGCGTATTAAATTCTGCAATGATCCGTTCAAGTTGCGCTTTACGCCCCATATCAACTTGACTCGGCTGTTCTAGTTCTTCTTCAGAAATCGTGCCTGTTGCAGAGTCATTGGCGTCGTTTGTCGTATCCTGTGCTCCAAAAGAAAAAATCGTACCAATCACTAAAGGGGTATAAATTTCTTCCTTCTTGTCCGCTTCTGCAACCAACTCTGCTTGGACTTTGGCAAATATTGCATAATATTGAAGCAGGACATCTACTGAGCTGACACAAAACATTGAACAAAATTCGCGTTTTGCCGTTTTTTTGTCATGATTTTTTAAAATATAACGTACAATTTTTTCTAAGCGCTCAGGGTTGTCATACAGTTCTTTAGTATCGATGCCTTGTATTTTTTCATCACCTGCATTCACCTGATGAGCGGTAAATTGTCCTACGTAATCAATTTGAAATGGTAAAACATTTTTATCTGCTATCGCATCGACAATCACATATTTATGCAGTCGTTTAGGGAATAGATATTCTGTGGTGTATTTCACGCCACCAATGCTTTGACAGTTCACAGGAAAAATAGGCGTGCCTGTAAAACCGAACATTTGCGCCTGTTTAAAGAAGCGTTTGATATTTTGGTGAGTATCACCAAATTGACTGCGGTGGCATTCATCAAAAATAAATACGACTTTTTTATCTGCCAAATCGGCGATCAATTCTCTGAATTTAGGGAGTATAATTGCGTTATTCAGCTTTTGAATAGTCGTCACGACCAATTTATCTGTGAGTATATTGCTTTCATTTTTTCGTGAATTCAGCCGTTTACCGATGAGCTGTTCGACCAATGTTTTGGTGTTGGTCGTTTGGTCTACGCAGTCGGGAACAAAGGCATTAAACTCTTTAGTGGTTTGATTATCTAGGTCTTTTCGGTCCACAACAAAAATTACTTTTTCTATTTCTGGCAACTGACGCATGATTTCACTGGCTTTAAATGCCGTGAGTGTTTTCCCCGAACCCGTTGTATGCCAAATATAGGCATGATCGGTTGAGGTTTTCACATGCTGAATCATGTTTTCAACTGCATAGACTTGATAAGGTCGTAGCACCATTAAGCATTCATTTGTTTGATGCTGAACGATGTATTTACTGATCATTTTCGTAATATGTGCGGCGTTTAAAAATGCTTCGGTAAATTTACTCAAGTCATTAATAGCTTTGTTGCTTTCATCTGCCCACGGAAATGTAAAATCAAACAGTGGCGTACCATGTGAATAATATAAGCAATTTACACGGTTACTAATGACAAAGAGCTGGATGTATCCAAACAGACCTTGTCCAGATGTATAGGCGTCTTTACTGTAGTTATGCACTTGGTGAAACGCCTGTGCGATTTCTACGCCACTGCGTTTAAGTTCAACTTGTACTAATGGAAAACCGTTGATCAATAGCGTGACATCAAAACGGCTGGTTTCTGTACCGTCATCGCCATATTGAACAGTCACTTGGTTGGTCACTTGAAAAATATTTTTTTCTGCATCGTCACTTAAAAAGCGCAGTGTTTGGGTCGTACCGTCCTCATGTTTAAGCTGATATGAACCACGTAAAAGTTTGGCTTTGCCGAAAATCGTATGTTCGCTGCTCAGGTAATTCCACACCTGTTCCCATTGCTCATGTGTGAGTGGTGCAGTCAGTGCGTTAAATTTTTCTATTTGATTTTTTAAGTTTGCGAGTAAGGCTGTTTCGTTTCTATACTGAACACGTTCGTACCCTAAAGTTGTTAAGTGCTCTATAAATTGGTTTTCGAGTTCAAGTTCTTTTTGGGTCGACATTTATAATACTGCTCAGTTTTTAACTATTGGTATGTATATCTTTTGATTCTAATAGATTTATTATATTTTTCAATCTTTTAAATTCATCAAATAAACATCTAAACTGATGATACAGATCACTGTTTTTTCTTTTAGGAATCCTTCAATACTTTCTTAAATAAAAAAATTCCCACATTTGAATAAATGTAGGAATTTTATGAAACCCTATAAACAATCAGACAAACATTTGCTGTAACAAGCCTTTTTTCCATTGTTTAGTTTGTGCAATTTGCTGTGCAACGACTTCAATTTTTTGATCAATGGCAGTTAGGAAGTTGGCGATTTTGGTTTGTTCTTCTATGCAGGGGACTTTAATAATTAGCTTATTCAAATTCGTAATAGTTAAAGCTTTCTGTGTTGATCCAATAGCACTTCCTACAACATCTTTTTTAAAAGCATCCAACATAATCATTAAAAATTTAGGATTAGCTTTAATTTCTTTAAGCCAAATTAAATTTCCATCTTTAAAATAAAAATCATAATTTGTATTAATCAGATAAGTATTCGCTATAGTACCAACTGCTGTGATAAGAATTTCACCATTCTTAGGTGCATCAAATTTATTTTTAATATTATAGGACTTACGCACTATTATTTAAAGATTCTCTGTGGTAGCAGATGATTTTTATCGAGAATAAAGTCATCAATGAAGCTTTTGATAATTGGTCTAAATAATTTCTTCTGCCAACGATATACAT
>NZ_VOZA01000088.1:0-5922 GCF_013420015.1 Acinetobacter sp. YH12039
ATTGGATAAAAATGAACAATTTCGTAAATTATAATTCTTTAACACTAAAGTTACATGTTACTTATGATTAAAAATCATTTAAATGATACATAATTTCATGAACTTTCAGATTGTAACTTTAGGGTATGCTCTAAAGTTACATTTTAACTATTAAATTTTTATTCACCTATATAAGATCAAAACTTGATTCGCTTATTTTTATCAATTAGCCACTCATGCTAATCAGAAGTGAGAAACAATAATCAAATATTAGGTATAAAGCATGGAAGATAAAAAAAGTCTAGTCGGTAGGAACTAGACTTTTTTTATTTGTTTTTCCCACGTTCAGCCTTGCGCTGTTCACTCAATTTTTGATGCTCCTCTTCACTCAATTTAACCTTAGTTTGGTTAAATGGTTTACCCAGTGTTAAGTTATATTTTTCAGCACCTAAAACACGTTTTGCTTCTTTCAGAACTACATCACGAATAAAATCATTCAAAGACTCACCAACGAATCCGGCTGCTTCTTTTAGAACTTTCTCCTCCTCATAATACAAAGGTACAGATGCTAAACGTCCATGCTCTTTACGAAAGCGTTTCTTCACATCTTGGGTGTGTGGAGTGAGAATAATCTTGTACATTAAATTACGTGTGTATTCAACTTCTTGACCATTAGCATCATCTACAGTCGCTTCAGGATTCTCTAAAATTTCCTCAAGATCATCACCAAAACCTAAAGATGGTTTACTCTTATTTTTAACCATTATAGGATCTCCACCAAGAAGTCATTAAATTCATCTCTAGCCTTAGAGCTACCCATTTCCATTACAGACAAGCCTTGAATCGTTGCATCACGGAATTGTTTACGATCACGGATAATGGTATTTAATAACTTGAATTTAGGAAGTGTTCCTAGCAGTTCGATTGAATCTGCAACTTCAGTAGATTTTGTATTTGATGGAGCTTTATTCACTACCAGGTATGGTTGAAGCTTTTCATTGACCTTGTGATAGGTATTAAATAATTTCAATACAAATGGAAGGACTTCAACATCGGCTTGGCTTGGTTGTGTTGGAACAATTAACTTATCACTGACTTGAAGAGCAGATCTAAATTCTTCACTGTCACGCCCAGCTACGTCTAATAAAACATAGTCATATTTCTTTTGAAGATCTAAAAGGACCTTCTTTAAATCGCCAGTATGGTATTCAGTATAAACAGGATTTTGAGTTCTACGCTTAGACCATTTAAGAGCTGACTGTTGATCATCAGCATCAACTAGGACTATAGACCCCTTCTTACTCAAGGCTACAGCAAGGTTTGTAGCCAGTGTTGTCTTACCTACTCCACCTTTACGATTGGCAATGGTAATTATCATTTCTTCTTATACCTAAATAGATGTAACAATAGCTCTATTGTACAAGGGGTTAATATAAGTCTACAAGAATAATACTTGTTTATTTTGTAACAGGTTATAGATATGATGTGCCGCATTGAACTGGGGGTTATATGGATTCTAAAGCACTAAACTATACAGGTTGATATCTTTTTATATATCTGGTTTTAATATTAATTTATAGCACGTTTCAAAGTAAGCATCCGGTGAACCACCGCTTTTTCTAGCTATTCAATACTGCCTATAGTTTCCATTATTAAAAGTGCTGCATTCGCCCCCCAGTAAAAGAAGAACCTCTACCACCGCCAGCAATCAAGAGACTGTTGCTCACATTAGGATTCTACTGCAGCAGATGCTCGAGATAGCTTGGTCTTTGGAATATCAGAATATACCTCTATATAATTAAATGATCCCTATCGATGAAATCAGGCTCTCTACCCAGCCCATGGACATTCATGCGGGTATGGATACTGCAATGGCACAGGTGGTGAGAGCCTTTTGGCTACATCAAACTACATTGCGCTTATCTATTCTGTAATAAGCGTGGCCATCGCATGAAAGTACTGGTGGTCTGGCTGTGTGCCAGACGACTGGAATAGGACAAGTTCCATTGAACTTTATCCACCAGGGTGAAACTGTAGCACTCAGCCTGGATAATAACAGGGCTGATCCAGGGTAAATCCTGGCAGCGCATTGGATTACAGCAGGTAATGAATATACTTTCTATAGAGAAAATCTTAACAATGTCATGACTTAATTGAACTAAATCTGCAATCTCTTGGATGTTCATTTAATAGCTGTATTGTTAGAGGTATTATATGATGTAGAAACTTATATTTAGTTATTCTAATTACAACATTTTAACTATTTTAAAAGCAGGCTTTGCATTTAATCTCGTATCTTTTACTTTATACCATTTTTCAATATCAGTAGCTTTTGCTTTGTCAGGTATATTAAGTTCATTATAAACATCTTGAATACGAACTTTTATATCTGAACGAAGAATAACTTCATCCTTTTTCAAATTAAGTAAAGTCGGAATTTCAGTTGCATTATCCTTCTGTGCATCTTGGATCTTTAATGCTCTTTCAATTGGTAACTTTCTATATTCAAATTTTCTAATCGTGTCGTGCGTCAAAACATCATAAGCAGTTTTGAAATAGTCATCCTTTGCATCAACCAATTTATAAATTTTAGAATTATCTGCATCTCTTGCTTCACAATATTCTTTCATCGTTTCATAAAAGCACTGGCTATGACCTGATAAAAATTTAGCTACGCCTTCAGGTTTATGAGCGAATGCTTTATGTTTTGTTTCATCAGTCAGTAAAGCTCTAAATGAGGCAGAATATCCATCTTCATTAACTTCAGCACCTGCAACAACACGTACCACATAAGTTGCTTCTAGTGCTTCGTATGCCTGTAATTCAGCTTTCAATGCAACGTCTGAAACATACAGTTCACCTTTTTCATCTTTGAATGTGTACTTGTCATCTTCAGCAGCTTTTCTTAATTGTTCACGTCCTGCATCTGACATTTTACCTTCTTTGATATCATTCAAAACGTCTTCGCTGTCTTGGATACGTTTCTGAACTTCCTGCATCCATTCTTCTTTTGTACAACTTGCAGCTTCAGGTAGATTTCCAACTAATAGATTAATGTGTTCATTATATTTTGTGTTTCGAATACGACCACAAATTTGAGGTACAAGTACGTGAAAATCTACTTTTGTAGCATCACGGAGTCCATTAATGATGATGTAGGTTTGTCCTTCTTCATCGAAGATGTCTGCACCTTCAAAAGCAGTTGAAGTATACAGATTGATCTTTGCAGGGGCTGAAGTGATGTCACTGATCTTTGCCCATTTCAAGCCAAGCTTACTATTAAATGTTTTTTGGTTTGAATTCGATTTTGAACATACAACTCTAATATCGTCAGGATTAAACAGATTCTTACCTGTTTCCTTATCAACTAAGGCTTTCAACTTACTTAGGATAGATGCAATTTCTGTCACTGAGTTATAGAAAATATGAGCATTGCCTTCAATTGTTCCCATCAAATAATCATAGCACAATCCAAACAAAGCATTGTTTACCCCTACGCCATGTTCAATTTTTTGAAGGTTAAATTTAACCGGTCTAACATCACCCCACTCGATTGTACATAGTGGTAAATGTTCGAGTGCTGAAGGAAAATATTCACGTTTTGTTGGTGTCGCTGTTAAGAAAACGTACGAACCAAACTTGTTATAGTTTTGAAGTACGTATTCACAAGTAGCTGCTTTGAAACTACCTAAATTCACAAGTGTATGTGCTTCATCAATCAGTAATTTAAATGCTTTTGGATTGAAGCCTGGTGTTGTTAGGAGTTTTGGTAATGAGTCAAAAGTACAAACAATTTTTCTAGAACTGGAAGTGTCTTTTAAATATTCTGTTATTTCTTCTTTCTCGGTATCACCATACACGCCAATTAAATCAACAATTCCTTGGTTGTCTGCTAATTTGGATTTAAGTAGGTTAATGTAAGGAACGAGAACTACATAATTTTGTGCATTACGGATAACTAATGTTGTACCACCACAACCTGTAATTTGTTTATTTACATAACAGTTGTCTGGAAAATCCTTAATTAGATTTGAAAGTTTTTCGGAGCTATCACTAGCTATAATTGTTATTGTATTTAATTGAGCATCTTGCTTTATTTTTACTGCATTATTTATTACTAAATCTTGTAAATTCATTTATCGGATTACCTAAATAGGTCTTAATTTTTTAGTGTCATTTATATGTTGTCAGGATATGAAGTAGTGAGGGATACTCCTCTATCCTATGTGGTTAACAGTATCAAAATTATAAATCAATGTCAACACTTTATTTCACACAAGTCCCTTGTCTACTCTTTTTAAGTATTTGATTGATAATATTTCAATATAAAAAAGTGTAAAATCAAACTATACACTTTTTTAAGCATACCCCCCTTATCTAAGATAGAAAAGTGTAAGGTCTTCTCTTGGGCATGGCATTTTCTCTTGAGATCAACTAACGCACTCTGTTACTCTCATTCGATAGTAAACTGGTTCAGTCGTTTGTTTGCTCAAACTATTACTCGGTATATCAAAATGCTAGCGCATTTAGCTATACGCTCGCAAAGTTTCGAGCTAATAAGATGTGATTGATTAGATAATTATTTTACACTTTTTTTAGAAATGAAAGTAAAATATACATTTACTATAAAAACAATCGTTTACAAGAAATATTTTACACTTTTTTTCCCACAGCCCTTTATATTATACAATAAATTGTGTAAGAGCTTAGGCAGTTATCAACAATTATAAATTCAAAGAGTTCTTTTAAAATAGTAAAACATAGTCCCAAGACAAAAGCTTGTCTTGAGTTAGATATAAATATAATAGTAATCAATTGGTTAAAAACTTTTATCTTAAAAGAAGAATTATAAAAATTAATATTAATTAACATTCCTTCTAAAGCTCTGACGAGCCTTAGAACTCATTAACCATCTATAAAACTCTTTCCCATTCATATTCATGTTCTAAAGAACATCAATAATCATTTATTAATTTTGTAGAAATAGAAGTAACAGTTTAAAAGCATGTCTGTATTCTATTGGACACAGACATGCTTTTACCCTTAACAGTCAGTATTAAAGCCTTGATCTGTATTGTGTACTACCTGATATGTGCTGAAAAAAGCGGAGACTTTAACTTGGTAAACTATACTTACTCATCAGGAGTTTACCATGAGAAAAAAAGCAAAATTTTTACACGTCAGAATTTAAAGCTGAAGCCATAAAAGTAATTGAAGAAAATAAGGGCAATATCTCAGAAACAGCAAGGCAGCTCCATGCAAACACTTTCAAATTGGTACAATAAAGCTAAATCTGGAACATTAGTTGGTACATAACAATATTCTCCAGATCTTGTAGCCCTGCTTGAAGAAAACAAGAAGCTGAAGCAACAACTCAAAAATGCTGAAATGGAAAAAGCATTTCTAAAAAAAGCAGCAGCGTACTTTGCAAAAGAAAGTCAGTAAGGTACGCATATATGAAACTGCAAAGACATATATACCCAATAGCTATGATGGCTCGCCTACTTCATGTTTCAGTTTCAAGATTTTATGACTGGTTGAAGTGTGGCTTGAGCAAAAGTGCTATTCAAAGAAACCAACAGACGATATTGGTCAAAATAGCTCATGAAGAAACCAATGAAAGCTATGGTTATATTCGGTTGACCAAGTACTTGCATGCTCAAGGCATTGAAATTAGTCAGTATGCAATACGTAGCATAAAGAAACTTACACAACTCTATTGTAATGAATCAGACAGCTAATACAGTTATTGAAACAGCAAAACAAACGATAAAATATAAGCAATCACCTACTCAAAAAGCTCAACAACCAAAAGCCGTGAGCTAATTTGATTGTAGGCCTTTATAGACCGTACCTCGTCTATCAACATCTAGAACCAGAACAACAACTTTATTCTCCATGACTTGATATACCAATCCAAATTGATCAGTAATGTCCTGGAAG
>NZ_VOZA01000089.1:0-5449 GCF_013420015.1 Acinetobacter sp. YH12039
TGGAGCGACAATTGATGTAATTCGAGAATACATCCAAAACCAAGAAAGACCCGACTGAAAAGGCGTGCTATCCATCTCCATCTAAATCACAGATTATAGATGGAGAATTCCGCACATTTAGTTAAAACATAAGAGCTTTTGCCCTTTAGTTTACCCACTAAATTAGACACTGAATGTTTAGGGTGAACACTTACAAGCATGTGAATATGATCATCCTCGCCATTAAACTCAATGAGTTCACAATTCATTTGCAAGCAAGTTTCTTTCATAATCTCTTTTAAAGAAGTCAGTATTTCCATTGTTAATACATCTCTTCGGTATTTTGTAACAAATACTAGATGAACAATATTGTTAAAAATACATGATCTACCTGTTCTCCACTCGTACATATTAACCACACACTAGATTTACATTGATCTTATTTTGAGCAAAAATAAGCTTGTTCACTAGAGGTTTTTTAATTGCTATCAGGCATCAGATTAAGGGCATATCCAACTGAACATCAAAAACTAATTTTAAGTCAGTGGATGGGTTGTGCTCGTTTTATTTGGAATGCCAAATGTGATGAAGATAAATACTATCGTGGTTTTGCTCGCAAATTCACACCATACAATCACTATTATGAAACCCAAGATCAGAAATATTCTCACTTTAAATCGAATGAATTAAGCTCTTGGCTTGCAAACTGTCCTAGCACCATTCAAAAGAACTCAACCGTAAATTGGTTTAATACGCTCAAAAAATCCATTAAGGGTGTGTGTGGACGACCAAGACGCAAAAAAAAATCAGACAAAGGTTCTGTCCATTTAACATCTGATTTATTTGAGTTTCGAGTAGAAAACAATAAGCGTAAATTATTTATTGGCGGTAAGAAATTCAATATCGGAGCTTTAAATTTTAAAGCTCATGCTGAGTTTAAAGAGCCAAAATCCATCCACATTAGCAAAGAACGAGGTCAATATTTCATTGGCTTCTGTTATAAAGATGATGTGGAAGTTGCAGAATTTGACGGTAAAAAATTCAACGCTGATAAATACTCAGAAAAGCACCTCAAACGCTTACGTGACATGAATGAGGAACACCTACAAAAGGTGGTTGTTGGTATAGATCGTGGTGTCACCATCCCTGTTCATGCAGGACATGAGCAATTCGATTTCAGTAAAGAACAAAAGAAACATTTAAGTAAAGCAGATCGTTATATTAAACGATTGCAAAAAAGACTTGCTCGACAAGTAAAAGGCTCAAATCGTAGAGCCATGATTAAACATCGACTTGCTGTGCATCATGCAAAAAAAGCCAATATCCGTAAGGATTTCGCTCATAAAACAAGTCGAAGTTTGGTTAATGGATTTGGTCAGGTATTTATTTTTGAGAAACTAAATACCAAACAGATGACCAAAAAGCCTAACCCCAAGAAAGATGAGTTCGGACGTTTTGTTCCAAATAAGGCTAAAGCTAAAGCAGGGTTAAACAAAGCTATTCTTAATGTTGGATGGCACAGAATTTCAGAATTCTTAACGTATAAATCAGTCAAATTAGGTAAGGCTGTATTTACAATTCATGCTTCTTACACAAGTCAGGAGTGCGCTTCATGCGGTCACACTCACCACGACAATCGCAAAAGCCAAGACAGGTTTAATTGCGTGAGTTGTGGACATGCTGATAATGCAGATCACAATGCATCAATTGTTATTAAGAACAGAGCAATTAAATTAGTTTTAGACTGTGGAACACAGTTGGATGGTAATTATTTATCATCTAGTGGGCGTAGAGGTGTTCGTAAGACGACTAGAGGTGTCAAAACTTCTTTTCGCAGTACCGTAGAAGCGTCAAAAGAGATGTGTGCAACTTAGGTTGCACTACAAAAACTCGGTTGCTTTAGCTCCGAGTAGTTCATTTAAGCATTAAGTGATCAGGCTTTTTCGTTATAATAGATCCCAATTTACATTCTGATTAAAAGCTGATTATGACTGTTCGTACTCGTATCGCACCTTCTCCTACTGGTTTCCCGCATGTTGGGACTGCTTATATTGCATTGTTTAACTTATGTTTTGCGAAGCAACATAGCGGTGAATTTATTCTTCGTATTGAAGATACAGACCAACTGCGCTCTACCCCAGAATCTGAAAAAATGATTTTAGATTCATTGCGTTGGTTAGGTTTGAACTGGTCAGAAGGTCCAGATGTGGGTGGCCCTCATGCGCCATATCGCCAATCTGAACGTATGGACATTTATAAACAATATGCTTTGGAACTGGTTGAAAAAGGTCATGCATTCTACTGCTTCGCAACAGCAGAAGAACTCGATCAAATGCGTGCGGAACAACAAGCGCGTGGTGAATCACCGCGTTATGACGGTCGTGGCTTAAAACACACTGCAGAAGAAGTGGCACAGCGTTTGGCTGCTGGTGAACCGCATGTCATTCGTATGAAAGTGCCTGAAGAAGGGATTTGTAAATTTAACGACTTACTACGTGGTGAAGTCGAAATTCCTTGGGCGCAAGTCGACATGCAAATTCTACTGAAAACCGATGGTTTACCGACGTATCACTTGGCAAACGTGGTTGATGACCATTTAATGGAAATCACTCACGTGATTCGTGGTGAAGAATGGATTCCCTCTGCGCCTAAACACCAATTATTGTACAAATATTTTGGTTGGGACATGCCGGTGCTTTGCCACATGCCGCTGTTACGTAACCCAGATAAATCAAAACTGTCTAAACGTAAAAACCCAACGTCAATTAACTACTACAAAGACATCGGCGTTTTACCTGAAGCATTATTGAACTATTTAGGCCGTATGGGCTGGTCAATGCCAGATGAAAGTGAAAAATTCACTTTGGCTGAAATGATTGAACACTTTGACATTCAACGTGTATCACTAGGCGGTCCAATCTTTGATGTTGAAAAGTTGAACTGGTTAAATGGTCAATGGATTAAAGGTTTAACACCGGGTCAATTGCTCAACACCCTACTTGCTTGGAAATCAGATCGTAATACCTTGGAAGAAATTGCTGCTGCGATTCAACCACGTATTAATTTATTGTCTGAAGCAGTGAATTGGGCAGGTTTTTATTTCAACCAATTCCCAACACTCAGCAAAGAACAGTTTGAAAGCAAAAAATTGACTGAAGAACAAGTTCGTCAAAGCCTTCAATTTGCCATTTGGCGTCTAGAAAGCATGTTCACTTGGAACAATGACACCGTCAGCCAAACGCTTATGGATTTGGCGAACCAAATGGACATTAAACTTCGTGACTTCATGCCAACCTTCTTTATTGCTATTGCTGGTTCGACATCTTCGACACCGGTTATGCAATCGATGGTAACCATTGGTCCTGATTTAACCTTTGCTCGCTTACGTCATGCGCTTGAAATTGTGGGTGGACCGAGCAAAAAAGAAACAAAAGCATGGGAAAAACTCAATGAAAGCCTAAAACTGCCGAAAAATGATGCAGTTGATGAAGCTTAATTGATTTTTTAGTTGACGGATGGGCGTTATCCCCCTAATATAGCGCCCATACCGAGAGATGGTGTCAACCAACTCTAAGTTGCCTCAAATTGTCCCTATCGTCTAGAGGCCTAGGACATCGCCCTTTCACGGCGGTAACCGGGGTTCGAATCCCCGTAGGGACGCCATATTCAAGGTGATACAAATCATCTTATAAAAAACCCAAGCATTATGACTTGGGTTTTTTATTGCCTAAATTTTATCTAATATAAATTTACGGTATTTTTGCTTTCTGCGTCATTCTGATTAAAATAAACCATAGATTAAAATTATGGAGTTGCAATGCAATACCGTTGCCCTAAATGTCAAAGCCCTAAAATTATGCCTCTTGCGCAAGCAGGCCAGCCTGTTGCTCGTCCTGTCGTGCCTAAAAGCCTGATTATCCTCATCCCTGCGGTATTTATTCTTTTACTGTTGGTGATTATCAGCATCGCAATGTGGATTTTTGGCGACGGTGCAGGCACTACATTACAAACTGCGACTGTTGTTGTATTTATTGCTTGCTTGATTGCAGGCTTCATGTTCTACCGCGACCTGCCAGATTTTAAAATTTCAATGCAAGGTTTTATGCAATCACAGAAAAAATGGAAATGCCGCGAATGTAATCATGAGTGGGAAATCTAAACAGGCCATTTAAATCACATTAGCATTAGTGCTGATGTGATTCATCATGAGAATGCGCGTGATCATCTTGATGATGCTCATGTGCATGATCAGACTTTTGAGTGTGTTGGTGTACTACACATTCATCTTCTTCGATTTGCAATGTCATCTCCGTGATTCCATGTTCATGTTGCAACATTTCAATCGCCTCAAAATACAAGGCATTACGATCGGCTTCAGGTGCAAAGAGATGAACCGTCAAATGCACATTCTTTGACGTAATTGCCCAGACCTTTAACTGGTGAATACTCTCCACCCCTTTGAGTGCCAATAAATCATTGCGTAATTTTTCTATGTCGATTTCTTCAGGCACACCTTCCAATAAAATATTGATACTTTGTTTGAGTAAAATCCAAGTCCTTGGTAAGACCCAAAAGCCAATGAGCACCGCAATAAGCGTATCGACCCACATCCAGCCGGTAAAATAAATAATCGCTGCGCCAATAATCACACCGACCGAACCTAAGGCATCACTTAACACCTCTAGATACGCCCCTTTCACATTCAAGCTTTCTTGTGAACTGGAAAATAAAATACGCATCGAGATTAAGTTAATGATTAGACCGATGACGGCCACAATCATCATGCCCATACTTTGAATTTCCGGCGGCGTTGAAAAGCGCTGATAGGCCTCATACAAAATATAAATCGCAACCACAAATAGCATCAAGGCATTAAACAAGGCTGCCAAAATTTCAAAACGCTGATAGCCAAAGGTACGTTTGTTATCAGCAGGAAGCTTGCCAATTTTGATCGCGACCAATGCTATGGCAAGGGCTGCAGCATCGGTGAACATATGTGCCGCATCTGACAATAGCGCCAAACTTTGCGTCATAAATCCAGCAATGACTTCAATAATCAAAAACGTCGTGGTCAGTGCTAAGGCAAAACTTAATTTTTTGACATTCCCTTCTGTGACAACGGCATGGCTGTGGTCATGCCCATGATGCTCACTCATTATTTTCTGACCTTATAAATTATATGTTCTTCAGTCTTGAGCTTAACAGGTGCAGTAAACGTAATAAAATTACATCATTCAACCTTCAGTATTACGTTTTACCTTCAAACTTTAAAACTGCTTTTTCAGCATCTACTTTCAATTTATTCAAATTAATTTTTCGCGATCTAGATGACTGAAATTACTTTTGACATCCTCACCCCCTTAAAAGAGGGTGATTCCTACAGCTAGACGCTTATGCCCAAGCGCAAGAATGTTTAGAGCTGAGTTTATATCTCGATCATGAACTGTACCACAGCTCATGCACTCCCATT
>NZ_VOZA01000090.1:0-5408 GCF_013420015.1 Acinetobacter sp. YH12039
TGAAAACCTTCAAAATTCTTGCTGAGCGATATCGCAATCGAGGCAAAAGACTAGCATTAAGATTCAATCTAATTGCTGGAATTTATAACTTGGAGCTGAGTGAAAAATGACTTATGAAAGAAATCTATTAAACATTTTTTAAATTTTATTCATTATTCTTTCTATCGAATGTCTCATAATTTTTTATTTTAATTTGAACAAAAACAGCCCAAAAATATGGGCTGTACGGTCTTTCACTTACCACAAACTGACAACTTTCTTCATCAATTCAGCACGAATGGGCGCGGTTGGGTTACCTGCATTGCGCTGCGTTTCATTTTCATAAAACTTTTGCCAAGTTTGAACCATCTCTAAAGTGACATCTTGAGTTTTAAGCTTTTCAACGTCGGCTTTGGTGATGTTGGCTAAGCGCGCTGCAGCACCTTCTGGGCCTGTACCCCAACCAATGATGCCTTGACCATAGGCAGGTAAAGACATGTTGTTCGGTGTTGGCGGTAGCGCAAGACGTTGAATATCTGGATTGACCAAGGATTTAATCTGAGGACGGACTTTTTCAGATAGGGTTAATTCGGCAAAACTTAGTGTGGATGCGCTGATTAGCAATGTACTGATAAGGAGAGGTTTAAGCATCATAGATCAACAAATGAATGTAAATAATAATCATTATATATTTTAGCAAGGTTTTGGTAGCTGAATAAGAATATTTAAATGCATTGGAAATGGATAAGGCTTTATTTTGAGCTCAGCTGTAGATTTGTAGAAGTCAAAAAAGTTCAAAGCACTATTTTATAAGGAATTAAAACAGTGCTTTGTATAGATAGGTGCAAATGGATTTAAGTCAAAACATTTAAAGTGACATTAATATTGTTTCGGGTGGCATTTGAATAGGGGCATACAATATGCGCGGCATCGACCAATTTCTGTGCCTCGCTTGCATCCATACCCTCAAGATGAATATTAAGCGTCACTTCGATACCAAATCCTGTTGGAATAGGGCCGATACCAACATCACCCTCGACGTAGGCAGCAGGGGTAATCGAAATTTTATCTCGGTTAGACACAAATTTCATTGCACCTAAAAAACAGGCTGAATAACCAGCGGCGAAGAGTTGTTCAGGATTCGTACCATTACCTGTACCCCCCATAATTTTCGGCACAGCCAATTGAACATCTAAATGACCATCGGATGTCGTTGCACGACCATCACGACCACCAGTGGCTTTTGCATGGGCTGTATAAACTGCTTTTTCTAAAGTCATTTTTCTAATCCCTCAGATGATGGTTCAAAATCATATCGTGGGGGATTTTGTTTAAATAATATTCAGTTTTTTTGTAATTTTATACAGAGTGAAAATCAATATTGAACCAAAACACGGTGCTGCATCAGTGGCATAGATGCGCGAATCTGTTGCTGTTCGTCTAAGTCAAAAGGAACCGTGAGTAGTTGAGCGCCTTCTTCTGCGGTGATTGCTAAAATTTGACCACGGCTGTTGCTTGCTCCAGCATGCCCCCAAGTTTGACGTTTTTCACCATGCCAACCTTGTTGTGCGGCTCCTAGTACAGCACATTGGCTATCCATAGCACGGGCTTGCAGTAAGAGCTGCCAGTGCATTTCACCCGTGGTATAAGTAAAAGCTGCAGGCGCCGTTAAAATGTTTGCACCTTGGCTACGAAGTTTCAAAGCCAGTTCAGGAAAGCGCAAGTCGTAGCACACCATCAGGCCAATATTGCCAAAAGGTGTTGTTGCAACTACGGTTTCAGTACCAGGTTCAAAGAATTTTGATTCTTGATAGCCACCGACAGCGTCACCAACTTGCACATCAAATAAATGAATTTTGTCATAACGTGCTTCGGTACGTTCAGGGCTGATACACAGGCTGACAGTACGGACACGGCCATCTTGAATGATTGAACCATCTGGACGATAAGGGCATGGGAGTGTGCCCGCAACAATCCAAAGTTGATAACGATGTGCGAGTTGTTCTAGTCGCTGCTGAATACTTTCAAATTGCGCCGCGGTTTCGCGTTGTTTACCTGCGGCAAAACAGACAAAATTTTCGGGAAATACAATGAGACTCGCACCTTGAGCCTGACTTTGTTGCATCAATGATTCGATCACTTTGAAGTTATCTTCAATGTTATTTTGAGAATTCATTTGTGCAACGGAAAGTAAAGTCATGCGAAGAGGCTCTGCTGTGATTAACCTAAATTAGACATTTTGCTGCTTGGGTTGCTCTAGATTGTCCTGCTCTTTTTGCAGTTGTTTGACCAAAGGCTCAAACATATTTTGGTTGCTATCATTTAGTTTCATCAGCGTTTTGTGTGCATCTAAAACCGTATTCAGCATATTGCTATGGGTAATGTGTTCTTCCATAAGTGCGCGAGTGCATACACTTGGATCACCACAATAATTCAAAATAACAAACACCTGACCTAAACCCATGCTATTGGCAAGCGTTGTGATATCAGAGTTTGTAGACAACATTACCGCTTGGATATGGTGAACTTGTTTGAGCTTCAAACCCAGTTTAGCCAAAATGCCAAGGACAGTACTATCGATAAATGTCGTTTGGGTTAAATCAACGATTGCACCGACGACATTTTGTTGCTGTTCAATTTTGTTTAATAACTTGTCTAGACTAATACAAGATTGGGCACGCACTTCGCCAATAAGCTTAAAAATATGCGTTCCGTTCAAGCTTGCATATTCAACATGACCTGTTGACATATAAATGCCATTTGCAGAGAAGGATAGTAAATTATCCCATAGGGGCACAGCTTACTCAAGTAGCCGAGTATGATCAGAAAGTCGTATTCGGTTTAAGTAATTGATTTCGTGATTAATTGATTCGACGTAAACTTAGGATGGCAATATCATCAGCAACATGGTCTGGTGCTTGAAATGATTGATTTTGCAAGTGATAGACCAATTGACCTAGCTGTTCATTCAATCCACCGTCAAAAGGTTCAAGTGCGCCATCCGAGCAAATTACAAAGCGTGAATAACGATTTAAGGTGAATTCAAACTCTTCAACTTCTAGGTCTTCAGTTAAGCCAAGTGGAAAGCTACTGGTATTTAAAATTCGTGCGGGAAGACCGGGTTCAAATAAAATGGCCGGCGGATAATGGCCTGCACTAGACCATTTCAAGACATGCGTATCGAGATTAAGTATTCCCGCAATCATGGTAATGTGCTTTTCAATATTTTCTTGAACCAACATGCCATTGAGCTTTTTGATGAGTTCTCTCGGGGTTTTTGAACGACCGTGGAAAGCAGCCATCCAAGAGGTCAGTAAACTACTCGTCACCCCATGACCAGATACATCTGCAAGATAAAACATGATTTCTTTATCACTGATTTTCCAGTAATCGTACCAATCACCCGATAAATAAGCAGATGGCTGGAAGAATGTTTCAATTTTATAGTTGTGGAGTTCAATCGGATTGGGCAGTAAACGTTTTTGCAAATCTGCAGCAGAAGGGAGATCACGGCTATCTTGATTGCGTTTGTATTGTGCATCAATTTTAGTAAGTGCCACCTGAAGGTTAGTTGGGATATGATCCCAAACCCATCCTGCTAAAGCGCCTTGTTGCCAAGCTTGAGCCAATGCAGCACCTTCATGCTCAAAAGCGAGCACAATAGTAGGAAGTGTCCATTGGTGATTTAAAAAGTCGGCAACATCAGCAATTGCAATGATCGTTGGATCATACAAGTCTAGATCTTCAATGTTAATCATTTGTACGCTAGGAAGCGCATCAAGTACCTGATCTAAATATGGAATATCACGAGTAGGTTGAATGAAATACATAAAGAATTAGATGAATCCTTCGATAGACAATAAGTGTACTATAGCAAGCTAATGATGGCTGGAGGTAAAAACCACACCAGCCAATTGAAAAATTTTATTTATTCAGTTAATACCGTGTCGGTATCATCTGAAATGCTATCATCAATGAAATCGGTAGAATCATCAGATGAAACGTCTGTTGAATTATCTTCAGATTCATCAATGTCGTCATCTTCTTCATCAATAAATAGGTTTTCTTCAGCGATACCTTTTTTCTCAGAAATTGAATAATTCAGGCGTTGTAAATAGATGTCGCGAATTTGAGCATATTTATCGCCTTGCAATACACCTTCAATATCCAGTAATTGAGCGCGAGTATCGATTCCACGTAAAGTTTGCTCAGACCAATACGCCACATCATGACCATTAAGCATATATTTCTGTGGACGTCCTTGACTATCTACTGCTAGACCGACGGTTTGGCGCAATGTGCTTGGACCAAGCACCGGTAAAACAATATAAGGACCAGAAGGAATACCGTAATATCCTAAAGTTGCACCAAAATTTTCATCTTCGGTTTCTAGGCCTAGGCGACTCGCAGGGTCAGCAAAGCCTAAAGTTGTCAGTGTATTAACAGTAAAGCGACCTAGACTTTTTGCGGCACGTGTCGGTCGTCCTTGGATGAGTTGGTTAAACGCATTCCAAGGTTCGCCCAAATTTTTACGGAATAAACGATACGATTCACGTATATCCTTAGGGGTTTTTGCGACATATTGCACAGCAGCAGGGCGGGCAATATGGACATCTAAATAATCATTAAATGCGTAAACTTTCCGGTTGATCGGTTGGAAAGGGTCTTTATCTTCTTCTGATTGTGCTGCATTGGCATTTACAGATAATTTTTTTGCAACTTCAGATGACTTGACCATCGCAGCATGCGCAAGTTGTTGTGTTTTTGATTTATTGGCAGCTTCTGAGTCCTGAGCAACAGGTGCTGAAGCCTCGTCATTTGCAAATACAGGTGTTGTTACGACAAGTGACAATAATCCTGCATATAAAAAAGAAGTTTGGCGCATATATAGTCCTGACGCTTTTAGCGCGGCAAAATGTTTGCCGTATAATAAGTAAAAACGTTCAAATAATCTTGATTTATTACTATTAAACCAAATTTGATCAAAATATGAATGAAAAAATGTAATTTGAGCGAAAAATGTGCGCTCAAAATAATTATTTAAAAAAAGGTGTTGCGTTGGATCAGAAATGCTGTAGAATGCACATCCATCGGCGGTGATGAAGATTAAAACTTCTGATAAAACAATGACTTGGTTGAATTGATTAAGTTGGGTTTTATTTGATAAGTTTAAAAATAATTTGAATTACTGGTTGACTCTTTAGAAATAAAGAGTAATATAGCCGACCTAGCTTGCTGGTGACGAACCAACAAGAAGATCATTAAGAGATTATGAAGAACAACTTGTGTGGATTTTTACTGGTTGATCGATCGAAATTATTTTCATTGATTGATGGTAGAAATTACTCGAAGTTTATTTGAGCAAATTTTTGTCAGTAATTGATGAGCCAAGATTGGTACACTATATGTACTATTGATTTTAAACTGAA